>JAJUFK010000007.1 GCA_029266015.1 Bacteroidota bacterium | reverse complement strand
ATTAAAAATAATATCGTGAATTGCTGTTTTATCAATTCCTTTTTCTAATAAATGAGCTATAATACGATATAATTCCGGACGACCTGAATTATGTGAAAGCCCACCGGTATCTGTAATAATACCAGTATATAACGATTCTGCAACTTGTGTGTTTAAATACTTTTCGTAACCACAGCCCATTATTGTGTGATATACCAATTCTGATGTAGAACTAGCTTCGGTAACAGACAACATAACAGATGCAAAACATTCTGGTTGAGGATGATGATCTATAAGTATATGAGGAGCTGAACTTTTGGCAATATTTTCTCCTAATTCTTCTAATCGTGAAATATTATTGAAATCTAAACAAAAGAATAATTCTGTTTGTGTAATACATTGTAATACTTCTTGTTTTTGTTTATCATATTTTAAAATAGAAGAATATCCCTGAATCCATTGCAAATTTTCGGGACAATCATTTGGTGTAACTACAGTTACACATTTATCTAATTGAACCAGAACTCCTGCTAATGCTAAGGTTGAACCTATTGCGTCACCATCGGGATTAATATGTGTTACAATAGTTATTACAGTATATTGCTCAACCAAAGAACTAATACGTGAAAAAATTGTTGCATCAATATTCATAAGTATTATTTTTGAGTAACCGAAACTAATTCTAAATCAAATTGCACTGTAGTAAAGGGAGGTATAGAACCATCACTTGTACCTTTTTCACCCCATGCAAATTCGCTTGGCACAATAATTACTGCTCTTTCTCCTTGTTTCATTGTTGCTAATGCTTTCTCTATTCCTTCTATTACTTGCCATTGTGAACCATATACAAACTCAAGTGATGTAAAATGATTGATGATTTCGCCACTCAACACACTCCCCTGATAACGAATACTAACAATATCACCATTTTGAGGAATCTTTCCTGTACCTGGTTTTACTATTGATTTGTATATTCCATTCTGTAGAGTAAACGTCAATGAATGTTTTGATATAAACGTTTGTATATAATTCTTTTCAAATTCAAGTTTACTGGCAAGCCATATTGCATACTCTTTTACTTTTTTTTCATACGTTATTGCATCATTAACCCACAAAATTTTTGCGGTAATTTGTAATTCTTTACCATCAGAAAACAAATCAAAAAATTCGGCAGGCAATACGTTCCTTATACAACGTGTATTTGGTGCAATAAACGAAATACTGTCACCTTGTTTTACATCATGCAACATAAGCGGCAAACATACTGAATCTGTATTGCTTACTTGAATTATATATGAATCGGTAAATACCAATGAATCATTATTAGGAATAGAAAATTGTAATTCAGCCGAAACAAAATCTGTATTTTTTGCCTTAATATAGCCTTCTTCAAACGAATGAAGTTTATACCAATATCCCTTTTCATGCTTAGTATACCCCTCGTATGAATTAAAAGAATTACTACATGACACAAAAGTCAGAATAATTACCATTATTTGTACAAATACTCTCATATCAAAAAAAAGCCTTACACAAAAAGGTAAGGCTTATATTTTTATTTTCGTAATCGTTGTTGCTCACGTGCCATTTTTTCAAGTCGTTCTTGAAAACTTGATTTCTTTTTAGGATTCTTTTTATTTGCTTCAATTTTTGCCAAAATTTTCTTATCATCAATCATTTGTCGTATGATAAACGTTTGGAGCAATGTAATAACATTTGCAAGGAAATAATAATAACTTAAACCCGAAGAGTAACTATTAAACCAAAATACCATCATTATTGACATAATCCACATCATTACTTTCATATTTGGCATTCCCGGAGTAGTAGTGGTATTCGACATATTGAGTTGATTAACAAAAATCATTGAAACAGCCATAAGTAAGGTAAATAAACTTACATGGTCGCCATAAAATGGAATAGAAAACGGTAAACTCAAAATTGAATCATAACTTGATAAATCTTCTGCCCACAAGAAACTTTCTTGACGAAGTTCAATAGATGCAGGAAAGAAACGGAACATTGCAATTAAAATAGGAAATTGAATCAACATAGGCAAACAACCGCCCATAGGATTTACACCGGCTTTACGATACATTTCCATAGTTGCCTGTTGACGTTTCATAGCATCAGCCGGATTTGGATATTTAGCCGCGATTTCATCTGTTTGCGGTTTCAAAACACGCATACGAGCTGTTGAAATATATGACTTAAATGTAAGCGGAAATAATGATATTTTAAGAATTATTGTTAATAGTAGAATTATTAATCCAAAATTGGTTAAAAAACTGTTCAACCAATTAAATATTGGAATAATTGCAAATTTTGTTATAAATCCAAACCAACCTAAATCTAAAATTCCTTCTATTTCGGCACCTTGTTTTTTTAGCGTTGGATAATGATTTGGTCCAAAATAAAATGTTAACTCATTAGACTTTTGATTAGGTATAAATAATTCGGCAGATAATATTTTTAAAGAGCTATCATTTTCTGATAATGGTTTAGAAACAACTTGTCCGCCACGCTCAAAATTTTCTTTAGCTATAATAATTGCAGAAAAATATTGATATTTAAAACCAACCCACTTAACTTTTCCGGTAATATCTTCTTTTTTGGGTTCACTTGCATGAGCATTTAAACTTTCAACATCATCTTCATAATATTTCCAAACCAAATTAGTATTTTGTCCCTCAATTTTTCTCGACTTTTCAAAACTATTCATATACGTTTCCCAATACAAACTCAATCGTGATTCTTTAATATATTGGTCCATTCCTACTGTTTGAATAAGCATCTGAACTGCATAAGAATCTGGCTCAAGTTTGTATATATAATCTATGTATGCATATTGACCGGCATACAAACGATACGTTAAAGTTTGAACCGAATCGGAAGAAGTTGTTTGCGATACTTTTGTAAAAAATAAACTATTTGTTGATTTTCCTATTTCACTCAAACGCAACCCAAATTTTGTACTATCACCCGAAAGCAGATATAATGGTTTTTGATAATATGTTTTATATTCATTCACATGAACTCTATAGGGTTTACCTCCTTTATTAGAAAAAGTAACCTCTATTTTATTATTTCTCAAAACATCAAACTGTTCGGTACCAACAGCTGCTGCAGCATATCGTCCGAATTCCTTTTGAGCAGCTACTTGCTTCAAAGAATCGGGCATATTTAGTTCTGTAACCTGAACTTGTTGTTGCAACTTTGCAAGAGAATCTTCGGTTTGACGAGCAATTTCACGCTTTTTGTATTCTACTTGCTGAACAGAATCAATATATCGTTGTTGTTTAGCTATTTCCTCGGGACTGGGTTTTGTTATAAAAAAATAAGCTATTATAAATAATGCTATAAGTATAGTACCAATAATTGTATTTCTATCCATTGTTATATTATTAAAAATTGAAAGGCAAAAGTAAAAAAAACTTACTAATGCATAATAGGTATCACACTTATTTTATTTGAATTATTTTTTATGTTTTGAATAGACAATAGCAGCTTTTACAAACGATTGAAATAACGGATGTGGCGCTATTACCGTACTACGATATTCCGGATGAAATTGAACACCGATAAACCAAGGATGTTGAGGTATCTCAACTATTTCAACTAAATTTGTATCAGGATTTATACCGGTTGCAATCATACCTGCTTTTTCAAATTCATCAAGAAATTTATTATTAAATTCATATCTGTGTCTATGACGCTCTATGATAGTATCGGCTTGATATATTTTATGCGCATTTGAACGTTTTTTTAGCGTGCACGGATATCCTCCCAAACGCATTGTACCTCCCATATCTGACACATTTTTCTGCTCTTGCATTATATCTATTACAGGGAAAGGTGTTGTTCTACTCATTTCTGTAGAATTTGCTTGTTTGTACCCTAAAACATTACGTGCAAATTCAATAACAGCACATTGCATTCCTAAACAAATACCAAAAAAAGGCACCAACTGTTCTCGAGCATATTTTATTGCAGTGAATTTTCCTTCTATACCACGATGCCCAAATCCGGGAGCAACAAGCACCCCCATACAATCTTGTAAATAATGAGCAACATTGTCATCGGTTAATTCTTCGGAATGTACTAATTTAATTTTTACTTTACATTCTAAACTTGCTCCTGCATGTACAAACGACTCAATTATAGATTTATATGCATCAGCCAATTCTACATATTTTCCAACTAATGCTATTTGTAATGTTTGTTTAGGATTTTTATGCTTTTCAATAAATGTTCTCCATGGCAGTAATTCTGGTTGTTCTCCAACCTTCATTTTAAACTTTTTGAGTATAGTAACATCAAGTTTTTCATCAAGCATTGCAAGCGGCACTTCATAAATAGTTGCCATATCGCGTGCTTCTATTACAGAATCAATATCAACATTACAAAACAACCCTACTTTTTTCTTTAAATCTTTTGAAAGAGGTTTTTCTGTACGTAACACAAGCACATCGGGTTGTATTCCGGCTTCGAGTAAATGTTTTACCGAGTGTTGAGTTGGTTTTGTTTTAAGTTCACCACTTGCAGCCAAAAATGGGACAAATGTCAAATGCACAAACAGGCATCTACCCTCGTGCTCCCATTTCATTTGACGAACAGCTTCTATAAACGGTAACGATTCTATATCACCAACAGTTCCTCCAATTTCAGTTATTACAAAATCAAATTCACCTTTAATACTTACTAATTTTATATTCCGTTTAATTTCATCTGTTATATGAGGAATAATTTGAACTGTTTTACCAAGAAAATCGCCTCGTCGTTCTTTTTCAATTACATTTTTATATATTCTACCGGTGGTAACGTTATTGGCCTGTGTTGTAGGAGTATTCAAAAAGCGTTCATAATGCCCTAAATCTAAATCTGTTTCGGCGCCATCTATAGTAACATAGCATTCGCCGTGTTCATACGGATTCAATGTTCCCGGGTCAATATTTAAATATGGATCTAATTTTTGAATCGTTACTTTATATCCTCGTGCTTGTAATAATTTTCCAATAGAAGCTGAAATAATACCTTTACCTAATGACGACGCAACCCCACCTGTTACAAATATAAACTTTGTCTTACTCACCGCTTTAATAAATTTATAAAAAAATAATTATTGAACTTTAATAATTTTTAACCGCATTTCTTCTATTTGAGTATTGAGCAATTTTATATCATCTTCAACTAATAGTTTATCGCCAAAACTCACATATATCGCATCTATTTTCTTCAAATCTTGTAAAATTTCATTCACATACATATTATCACCTTCATTCAAATTGCTCAACAATTCTATCATTTTTTGTAAATAATCATGTTGTTGAACTATTTTGGTTGCAAGCTTTGCTTTGGCCTGACGTGATTTGAAATATGGTAATAATTCGGTTGTTATATACATATTTTCTATCCAACTACCCACAATTACAAGCGTAGAAAGCAAAAATTGATCTTCACTTTTGAGCATTTTTTTCACATTGTCATATGCTAAAAAAATGATATTTATTAAAGAGTCTTTATTCTCAACATTTGACTGATATTCATCCATTGTTTCCTGATCAAAAGCCATTGCCACACCAATTTGGTCTGCCAATTGTTTAGAAACCACCATATATTTAATAGAAAATTGTGATTGACCAAAATGAATTAAATAATTCAAATCGGCGCCATATACACCTAAATTTACTGCTTTAGAACGACTGGTTGTATATAATTTTGCATTTTCATTGTTGTTTAACAATGTTGCGTTATAGATAGTAGTATCTGATGACAGCGTCATAATCATATTATCGGAAAGCACCAAATTATCTATCAAAAAATCTAATTTTTCGGGCAATCCAAGTCTTTTTAACTCTTCGGCAACAGACGCATCTTTTGTTTTATTGGAAAAAGATTGTGAAGAATCGGATTGTTTTGCTTCGCACGAAAGTAAAACGATAACAGATACAATATAAAGTAAAATATTTTTCATTGCTTTTATTTTTCGTCTTGTTGCTTGATTGATTTAATTACACGTATTTGTTGTTTTATACTTTCAATTTCTTCTTTACCTATTGCTACCTTTTTATTAAAATCTTCAATAATTTTCTCTGAATTTTTACTTTTCGAAAAGAAACCTATATTATTTTCGAGCACACTAATTTCACCTTCTATAACACGAATTCTATTTTGTAATTTGGCAATTTCTGCATGAATCATATCATCACCTTTTGAATCGGTAAGCATAGTATGCACTTTTACTTCAAGCAATGCTTTCTGTTTTTGTTCGGTAGGTAATTGAATGGCATCAAATTGTTTTTGCACGGCTTCTTTATATTGTTTTTGCAATGCATCTTTCTTTTTTGCAGGCACAAATCCTATTTCCGTCCATTCTTTTTGCAATGCTTGTAATGCAAGCAATTTATCTTGAGGCTTTAAATCTGTTTGTATATTTTTAATTTTTTCAATTAAAGCAAGCTTCAATTGATAATTTGTCTGTTGCTCGCTTTCCTTATCTTTATAAAATTGTTGCCTTGCATTAAAAAACTCGTCACATGCAGCTCTAAATCTATTCCACAATTTTGTAGATTCTTTATGCGAAACAGGACCAATTCCTTTCCAAGCTTGTTGTAAATCCAAAAAATCTTGTGTTGCTTGTTTCCAATCGGTTCTTGTCTTCATTTGTTCTGCCTGCACACATATATCAATACGTTTTTGCTTGTTTACATCTTCTTCTTCTTTTACCGTAAGAAAAAACTCTCGTTTTTTAGCAAAAAAATCATCACATGCCTTGCAAAATCGTTCATATACGGCAGTATTATATTTATGAGGAGCAAATCCTATTGTTTTCCACGTTTTTTGAATTGCAGAAATTTCCTCAGCAGCTTCATTCCATTGTTTTAATGTTGTAAATTCTTGCTCAAGCATGTGTTCAACTCTTTCACACAATCCTGATTTTAATTCGTAATTAGTTTTTTCTTGTTCTTTGAGTTGAGCAAAATATTCTTGATGAGCTTTATTTAATTTATTTGTTGCTTCTTTAAATCTATTCCAAATTTCATCTTTTTTTTCATCGGCTACCGGACCAACTTCTCTCCACAAATCATGTAATTTTTGTAATTGAGCAAACGCCTTTACGATTTGTGGTTCAAGCAACAATGCCTCGGCCTTTTCGCACAATTGTATTTTTGCTTCTAAATTTTTCTTTAAATCTAAATCCCTCAGTGCCTTATTAATTTTAATATAATCATAAAACACTCCTACATGATGATGATATTGTTCCCAAATCGACTTTATTTCGGATTGTGGAATAGCTCCTATAGCTCGCCAACGTTCTTGAATACTTTTAAATTCATTAAATGTTTTTCCTGACGATTCTTGTTTGGTAACTAATTCTTTTAATTCTTCAATTATCGCAAGACGTTTTTGTAGATTTAATTGTTTTTCACGTTCAGCTTCTTGTAACAATTCTGCTTTAAATTCTTTTATTGAAGAATACACACGTTTAAAATCTTGTTCTATAGGATTTAAATACACAAAATTCTTTGGTTCTCCACCATTTTGTATAAAAAGATTTTTGGCATTTTCTGAATCTTGTTTTAATTTTTTATAAAATTCAGCACGTATAAGCTCTATACGTGTTCTATGCTTCAAAACTGTATCCTTAGCATTATATTTAATAATTTCATCAACTAATTGTTGCAAATTCAAATCATATATATATGTATGAGTTTCTGCCTCCTCTTGCAATTCTTGTCTATTTTCCAATTCTTTAATAACTTGAGAATGAGAAATATTCTCTACAATAGATGTTTCACTATCGTTTATTTGCTCAATAGGATTACTATGTTCTTGTTCTACATTCATATATAATTCTTACGAAATACAATATTTTATAATAATTACAAATATAGTATTAAAAAAACGTTTATGCCAACTTTACTTTTTATCTCACAAAAATATATAATTTTGCTTGTGAAACAGTAAGTTTTATTTTTTTTTTTTTAACAGTAACAAATATGCGTATAGATATTCTCACAGTGCTACCTCAACTATTAACGAGCCCATTTGAGACCTCTATTCTCAAACGAGCTCAGCAAAAAGGAATTGCTACAATTGTGGTGCACGACATACGCGATTACAGTACCGACAAACATAAACGTGTAGACGACTATCAATTTGGCGGAGGTGCAGGTATGGTGTTACAAATTGAACCTATTTACCGATGTATTCAAGAATTACAATCGCAACGGAAATACGATGAAATTATATATGTAACACCCGATGGAGCTCAGTTTAATCAAAAAACTGCCAACTCATTGTCGCTTTTGCAAAATATAATAATTATTTGTGGTCATTATAAAGGTATAGACCATCGTATTCGCGAACATATGGTTACCAAAGAACTATCGATTGGCGATTATGTAATAACCGGAGGCGAACTTGCTGCTGCTGTAATTGCAGACAGTGTTGTACGACTTTTACCCGATGCTATGTCTGATATAAGTTCTGCTCTTAACGATTCGTTTCAAGACAATTTACTTGCTCCACCTGTGTACACCCGACCCGAAGTATTTAACGAGTGGAAGGTTCCCGAAATACTTTTATCGGGCAATACCAAAGAAATTGAAAAATGGCAACTCGACCAATCTTTAGAACGAACACGATTATTGCGACCGGATTTGTTAGAGGATTAATATATGACTCATCCTAAAATCTATACCACAAAATATAAACAAGCGCAAAAAATTTAAACACGAAGTTTTGCACACAACAAAAAACAATATAGATTTGCATAACTAAATGATTATATTTTGAATATAGGATTTGATATTGGTTCCACTACAGCCAAAGCCATAGTAACAAACGATTCCGGTGTAATTATATATTCCCGCTACCAACGGCACAAAGCACGTATTCTCGAACATATTCTCGAAATTTTACAGGATATACAATTGCAATTCCCCAATGATTCTGATATATCTATTTGCTTTACGGGCAGTGCAGGCATGGGCGTAGCCGAACAACATGCATTACCGTTTGTGCAAGAAGTAATTGCTTCGTCTACCGTAATTCAAAAAAAATATCCTCATACCAAAACGCTTATTGACATAGGTGGCGAAGATGCTAAAATTATATTTTTCGAAAAAAATAAAGCTCCCGATATTCGCATGAATGGTAGTTGTGCCGGTGGTACCGGAGCTTTTATTGACCAAATAGCATCGTTGCTTAACGTAGACACAAGCGAACTCGATGCTTTGGCAAAGCAACATACTACCATATACCCTATTGCATCGCGTTGTGGAGTATTTGCCAAAACCGATGTGCAAAATTTAATAAGCAGAAAAGTTCCATTGGCAGACATAGCAGCATCGGTATTTCATGCGGTGAGCTTACAAGTAGTAAATTCATTGGCTCGTGGTGTCGAAATTCACCCGCACATACTATTTACCGGTGGCCCACTTACATTTATTGAATCATTACAAAATGCCTTTAATTCGTTATTACAACACAATGCAACTTCCGCTACAGTACCTGAATACGGACAGTTTTTTCCGGCATGGGGAGCAAGTTTACACGCACACACTTTACAAAAACAATCATTTTCATCAATCATTTCTGCCATAACTCATAAAACTCAAAATATTACAAAAAACCGTTTAGAACCACTATTTTCTTCCGAAACGGTATTTGCAAACTGGAAACAACAGCAAAAAATACTCTCGATACCACAAAAAAACATTGAAGACAAAAAAACACCTATTTCAATATTTTTGGGTATCGACAGTGGTTCTACCACTACCAAAGTGGTATTTTTGAACGAACAAGCCGAACTCATAGCTCAACACTACGGCACCAACAATGGCAACCCCATACAAGCTGCTATTCAAGGTATAGAGGCTTGTGCAAAACATATAGGAACCGAACAAATAACAATACTCCGCTCGACAGTTACAGGCTATGGCGAAGATTTACTTCACGCAGCATTTAATATAGACGATGGCATAGTAGAAACTATCGCACACACTACTGCAGCACAAAAAATTAATCCCGACGTATCGTTTATACTCGATATTGGAGGTCAAGATATGAAAGCAATTTTTATAAAAAATGGTGCTATTCAATCTATCGAAATCAACGAAGCATGTTCTTCGGGCTGTGGATCGTTTATTCAAAATTTTGCGCAAACCCTCTCCTATTCGGCACAAGATTTCGGCACACTTGCCTGCTCTGCACAAAACCCTTGTGATTTAGGGTCGCGATGCACTGTTTTTATGAATTCACAAGTAAAACAATCGCTCAAAGAAGGGGCAGAAATATCTGAAATTGCCGCAGGATTGGCATATTCTGTTATAAAAAATGCATTAAACAAAGTATTGCAAATCAAAGACATGAACGTGTTGGGCAATGCAATTATGGTTCAAGGCGGCACATTCAAAAATCCATCGGTTTTTCGAGCAATGGAGGTTATCACACAAAAACCTATATATACTACCAATTTTCCTGAACTTATGGGTGCTTTGGGTGCTGCGTATTACAGTTACGAAATATGGACTAAAAACCCAACAGACTCATGCTGCGTTTCGTACGAAAACCGTTACAATGCATTAGAATACGATAGCCGACAAATTACCTGCAAAGGTTGTAATAACAATTGTATTGTAACAAAATTTACATTTAACAAAGACAACATTCACTATTCGGGAAATAAATGCGAAAAAGTATTTAGTTCCAAAGGGCAACACAAAAAACGTGGCGAAAATATTTATGAATACAAATATGACATATTATTTAACCGCGAACAACAAGCTCTATATAACAAACGACCTCTTACTATTGGTATACCAAGAATATTGGGTATGTACTCCAATTATCCGTTTTGGAATACATTGTTCACCAAATCGGGCATTTCGGTACAATTGTCAGACGAATCTACTACCAAAATATTCGAAAAAGGACAAGGCACTATAATGGCCGACAATATTTGTTTCCCCGCGAAATTAGCACACGGACATGTATTGAATTTAGTTGAAAAACAAGTTGACCGAATTTTTTACCCTCTTGTAATTTATGAAGAAAACGAACACCCCGAGGCTAAAAACAGCTATAATTGTCCAATAGTTTCAAGCTATTCGGAAGTACTCAAAAGTTCTATCCCTAAAAATAAACGCAACAATATACCTATAGACAAGCCGGTAATTTCGTTTAGAGACGAACATCTGCTTAAGAAAAATTGCTGGCAGTATCTCAAAAAATTAGGAGTATCGCGATTTACATTTGAACGAGCATTTAAAGACGCTCTGCTTGAACAAAAGAATTACAAAGAGCAATACCGACTCAAAGGATTTCGCATATTGGAACGAGCAAAATTGGACAAAAAACCAATCATAATGCTTGCCGGAAGGCCCTACCACACCGACCCCTTGGTACAACAAAAAACTGCGGATATACTCTGCGAATTGGGAGCTTCGGTAATTAGCGAAGAAATTATGCTTCATATAGAAGGCACATCGCTTACCGACTATTTGCATGTAGCACAATGGAATTATCCAAACAGAATTTTGAAGGCAGCACAGTGGGTGATTCACAACACCGAATACGATGTACACTTTGTACAAATAAATTCTTTTGGTTGTGGCCCAGATAGCTTTATAACCGACGAATTGAAAGAATTGTTCGAAAAATCGGGAAAATCATTTACATTCATTCGAGTTGACGAAATTAATAGTACCGGCAGTATGCGGTTACGGTTGCGCTCGTTACTTTCTACTATTGAACTCGATTCAAAAATTACATCGTCTGATTCGGCAAAAATTTCGAGAACTCCCCCATTTACCGAACACGATAAGAAAAAACATATTATTGGTCCATTTTTCACTCGTTTTCACTCACCATTTATAGCACCTGCGTTTGAACTTATGGGCTATAGCATGGAAACATTACCTGTGTCAAACAAAGAATCGGTAGAAGTAGGATTACGATATGCAAATAACGAAATTTGCTATCCTGCTACCCTTATTGTTGGCGATATAGTAAAAGCATTGCAATCGGGCAAATACGACCTCAACAATACCGCAGTAGTAATGTCGCAAACAGGAGGGCAATGCCGTGCCTCGAACTATTTAGCATTAATACGCAAAGCTATACTCCATGCCGGTATCGACACTGTGCCGGTAATTTCGCTAGCAACCGCAGGCAATGACATAAACGAACAACCCGGATTTGAAATAGAGTGGAAAAAAATTATACATATCGTATTAGCAGGTGTATTGTTTGGCGATATACTTTCAAGAATGCATTATGCTACAATCATTCGCGAAAAAATTCCGGGCAAAACCGAAGAATTGACCAATACCTATTTGACAAATGCAGTAGAATTGGCTCGCAAAAACGACAGTAAAGGAATATTAGAGCTTTTGAAACAAGCGGTTGATGATTACAACGAGTTAGCTATACCTCAATGTACTCGTCCTCAAATAGGTATCGTAGGTGAAATTTATCTCAAATATAATCCCTATGCCAACATGTTTGTAACCGATTGGCTAATAAAACAAGGTATTGAAGTTCGGTTCCCCGATTTATTAGATTTCTTTATACAAGAATTTGTGAACATGAAAATTAATCACGAAAAAAATCTAACAAAAACCACGTGGGGTACAAAATTATACATTGGCTTTTTAGAAAATAAATTTGAAAAATATTGTAAAAAAGTAGAGAAAATAGCATCAAATTTCAGCTATTATCGTCCTAAACATTCTATATATCAAGAATCGAAAAATGCTTCAGAAATTCTTGATTTAGCAAATCAATTTGGTGAAGGCTGGTTAATTCCTGCCGAAATAATTTCGTTTGCACAAGAAGGCGTTCATAACGTGGTAAGCTTACAGCCATTTGGTTGCATTGCAAACCACATAGTTGCCAAAGGGGTAGAAAAACGCATAAAAACACTCTATCCTCAAACCAACTTATTATTCCTCGATTTCGACGGAGGCACAAGCGAGGTAAACGTATTCAACCGATTACACTTTTTGGCACAACATGCAAAAACAGAATTCATGCAAAATCATGAACAAACTTCAGAAGCAGAGTCAACACACACAATACACACAATACATGAGTAAAGGTATTTTACATAAAATGAATACACAACTTGGTAATACATGTGTAGAATATTCATTAGACCTTGAAGAAAAAAAAATTAGTTTAAATTCCCTTATACAAAAAAATATAACAATAACTCATACAGGAAATATATACTGTATAGAATGTGGGGCTAAAACAAATAAATCGTTTGCACAAGGCTATTGTTATCGTTGCTTTACCACATCGCCACATACCGAAGAATGTGTATTACACCCCGAATTATGCCAAGCACACATTGGAATAGCTCGAGACTTGGAATACGCACAAAATCATTGCCTCATACCCCACTATGTGTACGTTGCCGAAACAAGTGATATAAAAATTGGCGTAACACGTAACACTCAAATACCAACCCGTTGGATAGACCAAGGCGCTATACAAGCATGCATCATAGCACAAACACCCAATCGCTATACAGCAGGAGTTATAGAAGTAGCATTAAAACAATTTGTAGCCGACAAAACCAATTGGAGAAAAATGCTTGTAAAAACCAAACCGGAATATGATTTACGCCACGAAATATCTATAATACAAAAATATTTGCATAATTACTCAGAATTTCTCATAGAATCTGAAATACAACACATTACATATCCCGGCAGCATATCTTCTGCTAAAATTCAGTCGGTAAAACTCGATACAAAACCTACTATTTCGGGCATATTACAAGCCATAAAAGGACAATATCTTTTATTCGAAAACGGAGAAGTTATCAACATCCGCAGTCACGGAGGCTACGAAGTTACTATTATTGAATAACCTACAGAAAATCAATCGATTTTATCAAAATTTCTTTTCTTTTAAGTGTAAGAAATAATGTGTTTCGCCGACAAAAATTAGCGACTTACGTATAAAAAATATATAGGTTACAAAAAAAATACAAAAAGTTAATAAATTATAAAAAATTGTGTATTTGTACGTACGAATTTTATTATTTTTGTAAAAAAATAGGACATGAAAACCTACCAACATTATTTTTTATATATTTTTTTACTTATCTGTATTGCTCATGTAACACATGCAGCCACTATTATATCAAATAATAGTGGAAATTGGAGTTCTGCTTCTACATGGCAAGGCGGTAATATTCCCGCAGCAGGCGACTCTGTTGTAATTACAAATTGGCACACCGTTACTATTGACCAAAATGTAACTGTAAAATCAATTACACTATATCAAGGGCATCTAACTATTGGTAATAACACAACAGCGAGAACTGTTACAATTTCTGATTTTTTAACAGTAGGTGTAAACGCATGGTGTAATGTTGATATAGGCGCTTTTGATGCTACGCACTCTCTTACAGTAGGAAAAGATATTACAGTTATTCAATCTAGTACATTTAGATTGTATTCTTCTGCTACTAGACGTTGTAATCTAACTTTAGGCGGAAATTTTGTAAGTCAGGTAAATATTGGTACGTTTGCCCTTGCAAGTGTTACTGCGAATAAAAATGGAAGCCAAAGTATTTCTAATTCTGCACAATCAACAACATTTCCAATTAATGGCAACCTTACAGTCACAAATGGTTCTACATTAAGTCTTGGAAATCACGATTATACATACACTTGGAATATTAGTGGAAATTTACAAGTAGACGCTGGTTCATCTATTATTGTACCGGCATTTACAAAAACTCACACCATGACAATTTCCGGTTTCATTACCAACAATGGAACAATAGATTTATACAGAGCAGCAGGACAAGTTTGCAATGCAACTATAGGTGCAAACGGAAGCGTATTTGCCACTTCATCAACCTCTGAATTTAATAATCTCACCATAAATACGGGAGTTGGGGTTAGTTTACAATGTGGTAGTATAATAACAACTCGCGGTACATGTACCAACAATGGCACTATAACAGGGCCTACCACCGCAGCCAATTATGCACGAATTGTAAATTCATCGGCTATTGCAAATGCTTCGGGTTCTATAGGCGCGTCATCAAGTTATATTGCATGTAGCGGAACAATAAGCGGCGGAACTATAGGAGCAAATGTTCTCCAATCGAGTTCTCAAGCTGCAGTTTGTATAGTTCCTACTATTACGGTTAGCACTTCTACATTAAGCGGATTTTCATATTGTGTAGGTTCAGGACCTTCATCATTTCAATCATATACCGTATCAGGAACTGATTTATCGGCAAATATTGTTATTACTGCACCTACCGATTATGAAATTTCAACATCAAGTGGCTCAGGCTACACAAATACTCTTACCTTAACACGAAGCGGAACAGTTGTAAATACAACAACTATATACGTTCGTTTACGTTCGGGACGTAGTGCCGGAGATTATAATTCCCAAAACATTACACATACAAGTACCGGTGCAACTACACAAAATGTATCATGCAGCGGGACTGTTACTTCCGGCGGACCAAGTATAAGCACGCATCCAAGCACGAGTAATCAAACCTATTGTTTTAACGCTACAGCTACTACATTAAGCGTTGTAGCAAGCGGCAGTGGTTTAACATATCAATGGTATTTCAATACAGCACCATCCAACTCCGGCGGTACAATTATCTCCGGAGCAAATTCTTCGTCATATACCCCTCCTACAAATGCAAGCAACACAAGATATTATTATGTTATAGTTACGGGTTCATGTTCTCCTGCAGCTACTAGTAATGTATCGGGGAGCATAACCACACAAGCACAAATTACTACCCCCGGGACTATTACAAGCAATAGTCCACAATGTCAAGGTACAGGCATTACGTTTACAAAAGGCTCTTGCCCCGGTGGTTCTACATGTTACTGGGTTTCATCGGCTACCGGAACCGAAACATCAAATAGTTCAAATACCTATACTACAGCTACCACAACGGGTACATATACTGTATATGTACGAGCATATAACGGAACTTGCTGGAGTAATGCAGCTACGGCATCAGGAACAATAAATGCAGCACCAACCATTACAACACAGCCTTCTACCGCAAGTCAATCAGTGTGTCAAAATGCTGCTGCCACTCAATTACAAGTAGTTGCTACCGGCGGAACGTTAACATATCAATGGTATAGCAATACCACAGCATCTAATTCCGGTGGAAGTTTAATTTCCGGAGCAACATCTGCTTCATATACACCGTCTACGTCAACTCCGGGTACCTTATATTATTATTGTATTGTTTCTTCATCATGTTCACCGGCTGCCGTAAGCAATGTTTCAGGACCAATCATTACTCGAGCATTACCAAACATAACAGCTTCTGCAACCCCTAATCCTGTATTTACCAATGAAATATTATATTTATCGTGTACTCCTAATGGTTTAGCATCGTATGCATGGACAGGCCCCAATGGATTTACCAGTTCACTGCCAAACCCAACTCTTTCAGGATTTACAGCGTCAGCAGCTGGCGTTTATTCAGTTACTGCAACCAATGCTTACGGTTGTTCAGCTTCTGCATCTACAGCATCTGTAACGGTAAATATAGCTACTACATATTATTCCAAAGCAACAGGTAATCTTAATCTTTTAACTACTTGGGGAACAAATGCTGATGGAACTGGCACTTCTCCTGCAAACTTTACAGCTTCGGGACAAACATTTATAATTCAAAATAATGCCACACCTACAATAGGAGCAAACTGGGTAGTTTCGGGAGTTGGAAGTAAAGTAATTGTTGGTAATGGCACAGATGCGTGTAACTTTACTATTCCGTCAAGTTTTTCGTTTACCGGAATTATTGATGTACGAAACAATGCAACACTTACTATTTCAAACAATACAGTACCAACTTTAAGTATACTTTCAAGTGGAAGTACTGTAATTTTTAACAGCTCGGGAGCACAAACAATACCTGCAAATAATTATTATAATCTTACCATTAGTGGAGCAAGAATCGGCACTCCTACTATTACATTAGCATCGGGAACAATTTCATGTTCAGGAGCATATACTCCGAGTGCTTCTGGATGTAATTGGGCTACTACTGGAAACACTTTTATTTTTGATGGTACCGGCGACCAAAATATTCCTGCATTTACCTATAATAATTTACATACCGAATTAGGTGGCACAAAAACACTCACAGGTAATATTACAATAAAAGATAAATTACGAATAGGTGCAATTTCAAAACTATCACAAGGAATTTATAATATAACTCTTGAAGGAAGCGGTTCTATTGTAACATTAGTTGGTTCTTTTATACCGGGAACTTCCAATAACAATGGAGAATCAACTGTTTATTATACTTCAGCTAGTAATGCAACAGTTGCTGCAATGAATTATAGAAATTTAGATTTAGGAACAGGTCCACGTACGTTCCAAGAAACTAATATCATAAGTGTATCAAGAAATTTTATTCCGGGAACCGGAGCAAAAACAGTAACAAACAGTACTTTTTGTTTTAATGGTTCTACAGCACAAACATGTCCTGCGTTTACATTCTATAATTTAGAAATAGCAAATACTACAGCCAACGAAGGCGTTACCCTTACAGGAAATATTACTGTACAAAACATGCTTACCTTACGTAGCGGATTACTTACAACAACCGGTTCATATTCGGTACACGTAACTAACACTAACTACAAAGCTGTTTCTATTGGAACCTCATCATCGTATGTTAACGGTAAACTTACTCGCAGTTTTGCAGCAAATCTTTCTTCTCAAACCAATGAATATTTTTTCCCAATAGGGCATTATACAACAGTACATAATTATTTACCATTTACCGTAAAAAATGTAACTACCGGGTCTTCAGCTCCAACTGTAACAGCACAAGCAGTAGTAGGTTCAAATGCAGCAACAGCGGGTACAGGATTAACTGCTGTAAGTACTTCGGAATACTGGGCAATTACCTATACAGGTAATTTCACGTCAGGAATTATTTCACTCACAAAAACATTGGGATTAGGCAGCTACAACGCTATTGGACATCGTTCAACTGCAGGTGGTTCTGCCGGAGCATATACTTCAATTAAAGGTTCGGTACAAGGAACTACTACAATCTTCAATTCTAATGTAACAACATTTAGTTTCTTTGTATTAGGCACACGTTCAACTACACCTACAACATACTATTACAGAGGTTCAGGTGATATTCACAATGTTGCAAATTGGACAACAAGTTCAAACGGTGTTGGCGGTACCAGTCCTACAAATTTTACAAATGATAATGTTACATATATTGTAACAAACACATCATCAGTTTCACTTACTGCAAATTTTGCAATTTCAGGGGCAAATTCAGTATTACAAATTGGTAACGGTTCTACAACTACTACCCTTACAGTACCAAATGGATATACACTTTCAAATACAGGAAACATTTCGTTCCAACGATTTGGATCATTAATTGTAAATAATGGTGGCACCGTAACAACAAATGCAAATATTGTATTTGCAACTCCTTATGCAAATGGGCAATCAATTACAAATAGCGGGACCATAAATATCTCCGGAAATTTAACTATGCAACAAGGTTCGTTTGCAACAATCAATAACAACGCAACAGGTGTAATTAACCTTTCAGGAGATTTTCATAAAGACCAATATACATGGTTTTTTAATGCAGGATTATTTAATATAACAAATGGTAATTTTACCACTAATAATAATTTTCAAAATGTGTTTGAAAATCAGAGTGGAGGATACGTACTTATTGACAATACAAATGCTCCCAACAAATCGGTAACATTCACGAATTTAAATTTTAGCGAAGGATTTGATATACTTGAAGGAAGCACCTTAAAAGTCGTAAATTCAAATGTAAATTTCACCGGAGGAAGCATTTTTGATGTTGCCGGAGATTTTATTGTTGAAAACGGTAATTTAAAATTCAATGCAGGAGGCTCTACAATAAATGTTACATCAACAGGAGGCTTATATGTATATGATACAAACAATAGTGGTGACGGAATAGTAGACTTTAGTGATGGTGGTATTGGTTTTAATGTAACCGGCATTGCATACGTTGAAGGTTTAACGGTAGCAAATGGTGGAGGTACAAGCATAACTATACCAAGTGGTGGAGAAATGTTTGTTGGAAATATAGGTTTATATACTGGATTTAACAACAATACACTTACCGTAAATACAGGTGGTACACTTAACTATTGTGGAAATAAAACTTCAGGGGCAGATAATTTAGGCGTTATAAATACTGGTGGTTTATTAAATTATGCTTTAGGCTATTATACTACTCAAACTCCGGGAACACAAAGTGACTTTACCGTTTCAGGTACTCAAACTGCAGCATACGAAAATTCAGAAGCTTGCCGTGCAGCATTTTATAATGGCACACCATTGGGAGAAGAACTCCTCCCCATAGAACTTACAATGCTTCATGCTACATGTAGCAATGGTACAATATCAATAGCGTGGCAAACAGCTTCAGAACAAAACAATGACTTCTTTACAATATACCGTTCATTCGATGGAATTACATTTACTCCTATTGCAACAATAAGTGGTGCAGGTAACAGCAATACACTGCTCAACTATGAATATAACGATAACACTCTTGCAAAAGGCATAGTTTACTACAAACTTGCACAAACAGACTATGATGGTACTACAGTATATTCTAAAATTTTAGCGGTTTCTACATGCGGAAATCCTGCTATATATTCATTCAAAGAAGGTGAAATTGATATAACATTCGAAAATAAAGATATTCCCAATCATGTTATAATAACCTCAATTGACGGTAAAATCTTATTTTCTAAAGTATTTACATCGGTTGAATCTGCAACCATTGCAACCAAATTTGCAAAAGGCGTTTATATAATCTCAACTATTGGGGATAAAACTATTGTGAGTGAAAAATTTGTGGTAAAATAATGAACTATACCGGCAAATAAATAATCTTTTTGGTTTTAAAAAACT
>JAJUFK010000103.1 GCA_029266015.1 Bacteroidota bacterium | reverse complement strand
TTGCACAAAAAGAAGATACTACAATCGTTTGAAAGTTTTGCTTTGCTTATGCAGATTATACTGTTTTTAACACTTGGTTTATTAGTATTTCCAAGTCAAATAGTGCCGGTAATTGGCATAGGATTAATATTTTCTGTATTTCTCATGTTTATAGCGCGGCCAATTAGTGTTTTTATAAGTTTGCTACCATTTAAAATCAAAAATAATTCAAAATTATTTATATCATGGGTTGGTTTACGTGGTGCTGTTCCTATAGTTTTTGCAACGTATCCGCTTATTGCAGGTATTCAAAAAGCAGATTTGATTTTTGATATAGTTTTTTTTATTTCACTTACATCGGTTATTGTGCAAGGTTCTACGGTAAATATTGTGGCAAAATGGTTGCGAGTAGTAATGCCAGCAAACCTTAAAAAACGTACATTGTCTGACATGGAACGTTTAGATAGTGTAAAATCATCGCTTACTAAAATTGTAATACCACCGGGGTGCTCAATAATTGGGAAAAAAATAGTAGATGTTCAATTTCCTAAGACTTCAATTATTTCATATATCATACGAGATAACGTATATATTATACCTAATGGTTCTACAATTTTACAAGAAAATGATCAACTGTTTGTTTTATCGGAAAATGAGTTGGCATTACAAGATGTTTATACGCGCCTTGAAATATACTAATTAATTTTTATTTTTGGAGTGTAAATACCCACAAGTGGGTATTGGTACAATTATAATTCACCGGTTTTTACACTCGTAATCTTCTTGCTGACTTTTTTGCTTTAACATGGCAGTCTAAAACTAAAAATTTTGGTAATGGTCGTTTTGTTCGTAACTTCTATGAATCGTTATTGCAAATTCAAAGTAATAGAGTAGCAACATTGTCAGTAATTACAGAAGATGATTTATTAACCTTTACTGTAGATGATGTTATGCAAACAATAGAATTATTTCCAATTTTAAAACCTCCAACATCTAAATCTGTGGGGTTTCGATAAAACTGTAATTGTATTATATATTTTTTCTTATAATTTATGTTGATATTGTTCGGTTAAAAAAGAAAAAATAGTTCATTAATACATTACCTATAATAGAGGATTGTAATTCTATCAATATGGGTATATTTTTTTGAATAGATTTCTATCATATTTATATCAACTCAATTATTATACGCGTGTTAAACAAATCTTTTATCACAATTATTTATGATTACGTTTGAGTATAAAAATAGAAAATGTAAAATATTAAAACTCTTTCATCAGCAATTGAAGTAGATGTGTATTGTTTTTTGCTTTTAATTTTTTCTTTATATTACGGCGATGAGTTTTAATGGTTTCTACGCTTAAAAAAAGCATATCGGCTATTTCATTGTTTGTTTTGCCATGTGCAAGCAGACATGCTATGTCGTATTCTCGCATTGTAAGTTTTAATAAAATATGCTTATCTCTCATTACATTGCCAATATTTGCTTGTTTATCTAAAGGTAGAATCAAACAAATTAGCGTATATGTGTCGTTTGTTTTTTTTTGAATAATTATTTGAGTATGAACAGGTAAATATACTTTGCTATTTATTGGTTTTAAACGAATTATCGATTTGAAGAAATAATCAGAATTTGAAAAGAGATATTTTAAAGAATTAATAAAAAATACAATATCTTCAGGATGAATTACTTCTTCTAATAAATGTAATGTTTTACCGGATACATATTCTTGGGTAAATCCACAATATTGTATAAAAGCAGTGTTGCAAAAAATTGGATGTTTTTGTCTGTATTGTAAGCAAGGAATAAAATCTGCCGAAAAAAGTAATACGTATGGATGCGTTATAATACTATCTAAAAACATTTTTCTTGTAAAAATACAGAATACTATCATTTTATAAAAATATTTTGATAATATTTCAATTTTTTATTAATAATAAATAACAGTCGAGTTAGTTCTAAGGTTCTGAAACCGTGAATATTATTTTTTTTTTCGATGTGGATTTATTCGTAAAAATTACCCATAAGTGGGTAAGTATTTCAAAATATTGTAAAAAGACAATAATGATTAAAAAATATTAATTTAATGTAAACAAATTCTAAAGTCTATCGTAAGAAGGGGTGTAATGATAAATTTACGACGATGGACGATACAATTTTTAAAGAAGTACAAGAATTATGTAATTCAATTATTTCATCTCCATTTGTTTCCATCAAAGATATTGGAAATATAAATGGAGTATTTATATTTTACGAAGACAATGTTCCAATGTACGTAGGGCGTACTAATAGGAAACGAATGAAATTACGAATACAAGAACATTACAGACCCAGTTCAAATAAGCATTCTGCAACGTTTGCATTACAACTTGCACAAAAGGAAAAACGGATGCCAATTTCTCATACCTATGATGAATACTTTTTAGAAGCTAAAAAACGTGTGAGCGAAATGCAGATAAAAATAATTGAGGAAAATAGAAAATATCATCAAATTTTACTCGAAGCTTGTATTGCATATACATATCAGATTCAGTACTTTGAATCAGATACACATTAGTTCAAATATTTTATTATAATTATTTTTTTATAAAATTTATTGTTTGTGTTTAGGCATTTCAAAACATTTTTATATTTGCCAGTTATAAGTGAATTCCCCACTTATATTGAAATAATAAAATGTTTAACAATATTTTTATGTTGGGAATGCATAAAATATAAAACAATAATGAAATGAAAAAAGTAATAACAATTATTGCATTATGTGCTTTAGCAAGCATAACTCATGCTCAATTATTTGTAGGTGGAATGGCTCAGATTGCTTCTACCGGAGGAAAAACTAAAACAGAACCTACAAGTGGTTCGTCAGTTACAGTTGATAATAATTCATCATTTTCTATGTCTTTGTGTCCTAAAGTTGGTTTTATGATGTCCGAAAAAATCGCTGTTGGTTCTAATCTTTGGTTAATTAGTAATACTAATGAAAATCCAAATACAAATACAACTAATACAACCGGTACTATTGGTTTACTTCCATTTGCTCGATATTATGTGTTAAATGGCGAAAAATTTAAAATGTTTGCCGAAGCAGAATTAGGATTAACGTATTCTGCAGATAAAACTACATCTAATGGTGTTACTACAGACGGAGATAAACGAATAGGACGTGTTCTTAATGTAAGTCCAAATGTGGGGTATGCTTTATCTCCAAAAATTGAACTTGAAGCTCGTTTAAATTTTGTTAATTGTATGTTTGCTTCAAATATTACAAAAACAGAACTCCCAAATGGTGATCTGCAAAAAATTACAAATAATACAGCAAATCTAAAAGTGGATTTTAGTACAATCTTTACTACCGGTTTTCTTACTATAGGAGCAATTTATAAGTTGTAATATTTTGTACTGCTTTCATCAGTTAGATAATATAACTGATGAAAGCATTTTTTTTCAGTTGATTATATACTTCCTCTTTATTTTTTTCACATTGTATTACAATATGAATTATATTTACATGTAGAATATACATATACATGAAAAAATTCGATGTAATAATAATAGGAGCCGGACCTGCAGGTTGTTCATCGGCTCTCACTTTTCAATCATCAGGTTTACAGGTAGGCTTATTTGAAAAAGATGAATTTCCGCGAAATAAAATTTGTGGTGACGGCATATGCGATAGAAGCATAAATACATTGCGAGCTATATGTCCGCACTATGTAGATGAATTTTTGAAAACAGTTCAAAGTCAACCTATATCTAAAACAGCTTTAGTATATAAATCGCATATCTATACATTAGAATTTTCAAGTTTTGGATATACGTGTAAACGATATGAGTTTGATAATTTTTTGTTTTCGTTAGTACAAAGGGATTGTAAAAATGTAGAAATTTTTCAAAATGTTTGTGTGTCACATATAGAACAATATAAACAAGGCTATGTTTTATATGTGCAATCGCAAAAAATAGCATGGGCACCATTAGTAATAATAGCAAATGGTGCCAAGTCTCAAATAGCGCAAGCACTTACGGGAGAAAAGTTTTCGAAATCTAATTATGGAGTAGCAGTGAGAGCATATTATACCGGTGTGCAAGGTATGAATTCAGATACTATTGAATTACATTATAAGAAAGAATATTTTCCTGGGTATTTATGGATTTTTCCACTTGCACATAATCAAGCAAATGTTGGTTTTGGATATCATATGCAGGATGCTCAAAAATTTTCGACAACCATTCATAATCTTATGAATAATTGGATACAAGAAGATCCGAAACTACGCGAACGTTTTGCTCATGCTCACATAATATCACCAATACATGGAGGTTTGATTCCTTATAATACAAATGAATTTAATTGTAGTGGTAATAATTATATGATATGTGGCGATGCAGCATCACTTATAGATCCAATTTCAGGCGGAGGTATTGGGAGTGCAATGCTTAGCGGGCATTTAGCAGCAATGTATGCTGTTGAATGTTGTAAAATACAAGATTTTTCTGCTGCTGCTACTAAAAAGTATGAAGAGCATTTAAAGAAGCGGATACAGAAAGAAATAAAAACGCGATATTATATTCAACAGAAAGTTTCAAAATATAGAGGTATTTTAGATGTTTTATCAATAATAGGTAAAAACACTTCATTATTGAACAGAATAAAACGCTGGTATATACAATAGATTTTATTTTTGAAGATTTCGTTTAATTTCTTCAATTTTTTTTGGATCTAAACAAAAAGGCATACTGTCTTTGTCAATTTTCTTTTGAAAGTGAACCATAGTGTGAGTAAGTAATGCATCTTCTTTTTTGAACCATCGACAGTATTTGCATTTAGCCATATGCATACGGAGTCTCCATGCTTCACGAAACGTAAGTTTTTCGAATTCTTGTTTAGTAAGCAAAAAGCTTGCTTGTTCACACGGAACAATGAAGCATTTAATGAATCTGATATACAATTTTTGAAAAGCGTTCATTTACGTATACATTTTTTGGTCGGGTAAAAACCATTTTCTCTCAATACATTTTCTAAGTTTAAGCTTAGCCCTATGAATCATAACCCAAAGGTTTGACGGGGTTATATCGAGCTCCTTACAAATTTCTTCAGTTGAAAAATCATCAATTTCTTTCATAGTGAATGATGCTGCCATTTTATCAGGTAAATTGGCAAGGCATGATTGTAACACTTTATAAAATTCTGAGTTTTCTTCAAGAGATATATCTGCAGCCCATTCATTTGGCAAATGCTCATCTTCCCAGTGTCCTTTCAAAATACCTTCAGTCTGAAAAAAAGTATCATTGTCTAATATAGCATCTTCTTTGCTTCTGGCATTTTTACGATAGTGGTCTATTATTTTACGTTTCAAAATAGACGTTAACCATGTTTTAATAGTACTACGACCTTCGAATGATTGTATGGCTTTTACAGCAGAATAAAATGTATCTTGTACCAAATCTTCGGCTATCATTTGGTCATATACACGAGTTATAGCATAATTATATAAATAATTACCATATAAATCTACCCATGTTTCTGGATTCAACGATGAATCTTCCATAGTTCTTTTTTTTTGCAAAATACTATAATATTCTAAAAAATAGAAATTATAATTTATTTTTTCTGTGCCGGAACAGAATCTTTTATTTCTGAAGGTTTATTATTTTGTAAATCATATAATTTTGTTCGGCTCATAAAAGCAGCATATCCTATGCTTTGAGCGCCTGATGGATATTCTTCAATAAAATAATATGTTGCTCCCCATGCATGTTCTACCATTGCATATATTTCAACTATTTTTCCATTGTTCATAAATACACGAGTAGTTTTTTTATGAGCATCTTGAGTAACTTCTATTGTTCGTTCATCAGGGTAGCGAGCACGTAATGAATCTTGATACGTATTATAATCAACTACCTTTTTTACAGGTTTTTCTGTTGTTTCTTTTGTTGTAATCGGTTTTTTCTCAGGTTTGCTGGTTATAACATCTGCTATATCTTGAATTTTTTCTTGTTGGTCTTCTTTATTTGGTTCGGTAGCTTTTGGTTTTTGAACAACTTCTTCAACTTTTTTAGTTTCTGTAGTAGCTTTTGCAACTTCAACTTGTTTGTTTGTTTGTTTTGGTTTTATACCAACTTCACGTTTGTCAATTTCAGGTTTATTAAAATCTTTATTTGATTGTTTCTTAAAGTCAGCCACTGTAACTTTTTTCATGTCATCTTTGAATAATTCATTCATTAATGCAATAGTTCGGTTAGCTTCAGCAACATTAGAACTTGATTTGAGAATTTGTTTTTTCAAATCATTTTTAAAAATTTCTTCAACTTGTGCGTCTGTTAAAGGAATATATGGAGGATATGGTTTTTTTTCTTCAATTTTTGGCTCAATTGCAGCCAATTCTTTTGCAACTAATGAGTCTAAATTTATTCCTAATAATTCTGCTTTAGTTTCAAATCGTTGTAATTCTGTTTTAATATCTTCAAGTTTATATTGCGGATACATACGTTCAGGTTTTATTTTTGAAGCTTCTAAAAAGAATTTTCGAGCAGCATAAAATTGTTTTTGATTATAGTATTCGGTTCCTTGATTTATAAGGGCTAAATATTTTTTTTCAACTAATATTGAATCGTTTCGCGAACTATTACCTTCTTGTGCTGCAAGTAAAGTTTGTTTGAAAATTTGAGCATTTACTATTCGTTGTTGAATCATATAATCAATATCTATATCGTATATGAATCCTTTATAATTTCTGTCGTATTGAATTGTATGAAAAGCTTTGTTAAACATATCGCCATGAGTAGAATCTGGTTTTGTTAAATGAAAAGATAATTCTAACGGACGATAACAACATTGCTTTACATCTTTTGGTAAATCAAGCAATGCGTCAATTTGAATAGTTTGATACCCTTTTTTTTCGTATAATAATGAATAATTTTTACCATAAGGTAAATATATAGTGTATGCTCCTGTTTTATCTAAAATTATTTTTTTTATAGTTAAATAATCATGCATTACACGAACCGTTGCTCCTTCAATAGTATTGTCTATTGTTTGGATTCTACCATGTATCATAAATTCGTCTTGGGCATATACCACACATGTGAATAACAGTGCAGAAATAATAGTAATTAAATGTCTTGTAAATAACTTCACCACGTTTCTCAATTTTTTTGTGCAAATATATATTTTTTTTATAAAATTATGGTAATGAGTTTAGAATATCTTTTGTTGCAGAAGTACCAATTCTTGTTGCTCCAGCTTCAATACATTCAATAAAATATGAAGCGCTCTTAATACCCCCTGAAGCCTTAATTTGAGTATTATTGAAACAATGTTTTTTCATTAATTGTATATGGCTTATTTGAGCTCCTTTGGTGGTATATAATCCGGATTTATGCTTAATAAAATCAAAACCTGTTGAAGTTTTTACAAAAGAAACGTGTTCTTTTGAACAAATTTCGCATAGTTTAATTATTTGATATTCATTTAAGTATGTAGTTTCGAAAATTATTTTAAGACAAATGTTGTGTTGTTTACAAATTGTGGATAATTCGTGTATTTCTGTTTCTATGTATTTCCATTCTTGTGCAATTACTTGTGGTATGCAAATAACAGCATCAATTTCGGTTGCACCATGTTTTATTGCCAATTTTGTTTCAAAACATTTCGTTTCTATAGAATTTGTTCCATGAG
>JAJUFK010000181.1 GCA_029266015.1 Bacteroidota bacterium | reverse complement strand
AAGATGTTAAAAAATGCATCTCTATTAAAATATGAAGTTTCTCCTAACCCACTTGAAATGAAAGGTGATAGTGTTGAAGTAACTGTAAAAGGAAGTTATCCTGCAAAATTCTTTAACAAAAAAGCTGAAATGGTTGTAACACCAATGTTAAAATGGGATAACGGTAGTGTAAACTTTGGACAAGTTAATTTACAAGGTGAAGGAGTTCAAGGAAATGGTACTATGATATCATATACAAGTGGCGGTAGTTTCACATTTACAGGAAAAGTACCATACCAAGCAGGAATGTTAAAATCTGAAATGATAGTTAAATCAAAAGCTTCAATCAAAACCAAATCAGTTGATATGCCGGATGTGAAAATTGCTGATGGAGTAATTGCAACTGCTAGTTTAATGAAAAACGAAGCACAAACAATAAGTGTTACAAACCAATTAAAACGAAGCGAAATTATTTCTTCAGAATCAGAAATTTTATTCCCAATCAGCCAATCGGTAATTCAACCAAAAGAACTTACTAAAGCAGGAATGAAAGGATTAAAAACATTTGCAAAAAATTTAGAAAAAGATACTGTATTAACATTTAAAAATATTGAAATTCATGGCTTTGCATCTCCAGATGGTTCTGAAACATTAAATAACAATTTGGCTCAAGGACGTCAAACAGCAGCAGAAAAAGCAATAAAAAAAGAACTTAATAAAACAGAGGTTGTAGGAAACTTTACAGCTGAAGATTGGGAAGGTTTTAGAGCTTTAATGCAAAATTCGAATATCCAAGATAAAGATGTTATTCTTTCTGTTCTTTCACGTTACTCTGACCCAATAGCTCGTGAAGCAGAAATTAAAA
Source organism: Bacteroidota bacterium (assembly GCA_029266015.1). Classification (GTDB taxonomy): domain Bacteria; phylum Bacteroidota; class Bacteroidia; order Bacteroidales; family UBA1715; genus MWCJ01. The sequence goes on along the minus strand of JAJUFK010000181.1, from coordinate 4,298 downwards.
AAATGGCTGTAGTATATAAACGTATTGCTGATGAAATTCTACCAAAACTACGTCGTTCTAAAGTTGTAGTAAATGCTGAGAAAAAAGGTAAGACAGATCAACAACTTATTGATGCAGCTTTAGGTAAATTAACAATGTCATTATCAGAAGAAGAGTTTTTATTTGCTACATCTTTAGCAACATCTAAAGAAGAAGAAGCTAGTATGTTAAAAAATGCTGTTGCAACATATCCTGAAAATTGGAAATTACAAAATAATTTAGGAGTTGTTCTAATTGCACAAAATAAATTGCAAGAAGCAACAGCAGCACTAAATAAAGCAAATGAATTATCAGAAGGAGATAAAGTAGTAAAAAATAACTTAGGTGTTATAGCTGTAAAACAAGGCGACATGAAAAAAGCTGTTGAATTGTTTGAAGTTGCTCAAGGTGCAGGTTCTGAAGTAAAATATAATTTAGGTGTAATAAAATTAAAACAAGGAGATTACCCTGCCGCAGTTGCAATGTTTGGCAGCAATGCTACATATAATGCATCATTAGCAAAATTATTAAACGGTGATATTGATGGTGCTTTATCAACAATTACAAAAGCAGGTGAAACAGATAATGCCTATGCATACTACTTAAAAGCAGTAATTGGTGCACGTCAAAAAAATGTTGACATGGTTGTATCAAACTTAAAAGTAGCAGTTGAAAAAGATTCTACATTACGTGAGCGTGCTAAAAAAGATTTAGAATTTAAAGCTTTTGCTGAAGATTCAAATTTTAAATCAATCTTACGTTAATATACAATTTTATATACAATAAAAGAGAAACTCACTAGTTGGGTTTCTCTTTTTTTATTTTTATATGGTTTTGATTATAACAATGGTATAATATATATTGTTTTTATTTGTAAGAATATATTTATATTTTTGTCAAAAAAGTGTTTTTTAAATATGACAAAACCTATAAGCAGTAAAAAACTTTTACAAACAATAATTGAAGGAATTGACGAAAAAAAAGGGAAAAATATAGTTTCGTTGGACTTTAAAAAAATTGAAAATTCAATTTGTAAATTTTTTGTTATTTGCGAAGGTGATTCAAACATACACGTTACAGCAATTTCAAATTCAGTAATTGATTTTACTCAAAAAAAAATTGGTGTTAACGTATGGCGAACAACCGGTTTTGAAAATGGAGAATGGATTATTTTAGACTATGCAGATATAATGGTTCATATTTTTCAACCACATATACGAAGCTATTATGCTATTGAAGAATTATGGGCCGATTGTACAATAAAACAATATACATTTTAGAATTTATACAATGGCAAACGAAGAACAAACAAATCAACAACAATCAGAATCTAAGAATTCTCAGGGGAAACAAAATTTTCAAGGCATGAAACCCCCTAAAGGTAATAATAATATTTTTATTGTATATGCAATTTTATTAGCAGCATTTATTGCTATTAATTTTATGGATTTAGGCTCAAGCAGTGGTAAAAAAACAACTGATTTAGAATTTTACAAAATGCTTAAATCTAATGAAGTAGAACGTGTTGTAATTGTAAATAAAGAAATTGTTGAAGTTTTTCTTAAATCAAATCCTGGGGCCAAAGATGTAATGGGAGGAGCAAAAGCTGACTATACATTCAATATTGGTTCTGTTGAATCTTTTGAAAGAAAAGTAGATGAAATTCAGAATTCTTTTCCTGACTCAAATAAAATTAGTATTGAACATCAAACAAGACACAATTATTTAGCAGATATAATTGGATGGATATTACCTCTTATAATTCTATTAGGAGTTTGGATGTTTATTATGAGACGCATGGGAGGAGGTATGGGCCCGGGGTCGCAAATATTCAACATTGGAAAATCACGAGCGAAATTATTTGACAATGCTGAAGATAAAGTAAAAACTAACTTTAACGATGTTGCAGGATTAGAAGAAGCAAAAATTGAAATTAGAGAAATAGTTGACTTTTTAAAAAATCCTAAAAAATACACCGAATTAGGAGGAAAAATCCCTAAAGGAGCATTATTAGTTGGCCCTCCGGGAACCGGTAAAACACTTTTGGCTAAAGCTGTTGCAGGTGAAGCAGGTGTTCCATTTTTCTCAATGTCAGGTTCAGACTTTGTAGAAATGTTTGTAGGTGTAGGAGCTGCACGTGTACGTGATTTATTCAAAGAAGCAAAAGCAAAAGCACCTTGTATAGTATTTATTGATGAAATAGATGCAATAGGACGTGCACGTGGTAAAAATCCAAATATGGGTTCAAACGATGAACGAGAAAATACTCTAAATCAATTATTAACCGAAATGGACGGATTTGAAACAGATAAAGGAGTAATAATATTAGCTGCTACAAATAGAGCCGACATTCTTGATAAAGCCCTTATGCGTGCGGGTCGTTTTGACCGTCAAATTCATGTAGAATTACCAGACATGAATGAACGTGAAGCTATTTTTAAAGTACACTTAAAACCTATTAAAGTTTCAGACGAAGTAAAACCGGAATTTTTGGCAAAACAAACTCCGGGATTTTCGGGTGCTGATATTGCAAATGTTTGTAATGAAGCTGCTCTTATTGCTGCTCGTAAAGATAAAAAATCAGTAGAAAAACAAGATTTTTTAGATGCAGTTGATAGAATAATTGGTGGTTTAGAAAAACGTAATAAAATTATAACCCGCGAAGAAAAACAAACAATTGCATTTCATGAAGCAGGCCATGCTACATTAAGTTGGTTGTTGGAACATGCACACCCTCTTATAAAAGTAACTATAATACCTCGTGGCAAAGCTCTCGGTGCCGCATGGTATCTCCCTGAAGAACGCCAAATAACTACAAAAGAGCAAATTATAGATGAAATCTGTGCAACATTAGGAGGAAGAATTGCTGAAGAAATTATATTTGGTAAAATTTCTACCGGAGCATTAAACGACTTGGAAAAAGTTACAAAACAAGCCTATGCTATGGTTACTTATTTTGGAATGAGCGATAAAATAGGCAATGTTAGTTTTTATGATTCAACAGGACAATATGAATATGCGTTTACTAAACCCTATAGTAATGAAACCGCAGTATTAATTGATAAAGAAGCTCGCGCTATTATAGACACTGCATATTCAAAAGCTCGCGATATACTTATAAAAAATAAAGAAGGATTAACACAATTAGCTCAAATCCTATTAGAAAAAGAAGTAATCTTTAGCGAAGATTTAGAGAAAATTTTCGGAAAACGTGAGTTTTTTTCATCAAAAGAACATAAACTCATTGACGAACCAAACGGAACACAGCAAAATAGTTAATATGAATTCCCAAATAAATAATAAAAATATCATTTTAGAAGCAATACGTTCACATGTACCTTCATGGCATTATGATTATACTCCTATTACTGATACTTCAAACTATTTTATTCAACCTAAAGAACCTCTTACAGAATGGTTTAAAAAAACATTAGAAGCCCTTAGTGGAACTTGTATTATTTCTAAAAATATAGAAGAAACTATTTCTTATATTAAACAAAAAACAGCATCAGAAACTATTTACTGTACAGATACTGAAATTCAAACTCTTTTGACACAATACGAAATTCAATTTTCTGATTCAGATGAATCTTCACGATTTTCTAAATTTTCTGTTACTCATTGTGAAGCATTAGTTGCCAGAACAGGAAGTGTTATTGTTTCATCTAATCAAATCACAGGACGTCGACCTATTGCATCTTCAGAAGTTCATATAGTAATTGCGTATGCAAAACAACTGTATGCCGATTTCCCTCAGGCTTTTTCCATTATTGAATCAAAATATCAAAACGCATTCCCTTCGCAAATAACCAGCATAACAGGACCTAGTAGAACTGCAGATATTGAAAAAACTTTAGTTTTGGGAGCTCATGGACCGAAAGAATTAATTGTATTATTAATAGAAAAATAGCATATATGAAAAACCTTATTTTACGTGTTACAACAGGAATTTTATATATTGCTATTATTGTAATTTCTCTTTATACATCACCTATTGTTTTTTATATTACTTTTTTACTTATACATCTTGCTATTTTACACGAATTTTATTCTTTATTACATGCAAAAGGAATTAATACTTTATCTTGGTTAGCACTTTCTATTTCTGCATTGCTTTTTACTGCATCATATTGTAAACATTATTGGGAAATACCTATTAGCTATCATATTCTTCTGATTCCTTTGTTTATGTTAATATTTATAATACAATTGTTTAAAGTATCAAAAAAACCCTTTCATTCTATTGCATATACCATATTAGGACTAATTTATATAAGTTT
>JAJUFK010000312.1 GCA_029266015.1 Bacteroidota bacterium | reverse complement strand
GAATATATATACATACCGGGTTGCAATTCTTCGGCATGTAATACTATCTGTGCTTCGCCACGTTCTGCTATGTAGTAACAACGCAATTGCTTGCCCGTAAGGTCGTATATGCACACCATAGCATGTTGGTTTATTCTGCCAATTTTAACTAGTATTATAAAATTGAATTAATACTTCCACCCAAAATTACAAATAAATCTTGGATGAAATTCATAGATATTATCATGCCCTTCGGTATCAAATTTTTTGTAAAACCTATAAATTCCAATACCATAAGAAACCCCAATTCCAATATCCCAAAAAAATGTATCTTGTATTATAAAATGTCTTTTGCCTATTGTAGTGCCCACATGATAGGAATCTAATTTACTTTCTCCATTTGTTGAATTTAAATTTTCATATCGCCATATAATTGATGGATGAATCCAATATGAACAAAAATTATTTCTTGGAGCAGAAAAATACCATTTTGGACCAAATATTATTGAAGTAATATTGAAGTAAGTTATATCTCCTTTATATGATAGATAATTTAATCGAATATCAAAACTCATATTCTTTTTAAAATATCGTTCTTGGTTTATACCAATACTCATAACAGGTATTGGATAATAAAAAATACTTGCACTTGTAGAGTTTCGGTTATAATCAATATTAAGATTTTGAGCATGTAAAATAAATGCTTGTAGTAAAAAAAATAGTATTAATACCTTTTTCATTTGCTCGATTTTATTGAATTCATAAATGGAATACTTTTGTTAAAAAAAAAAAATATAGGTTAAAAATCTAAATTGTATTATTTAGAATATAGGTCCGATATATACTTGTGTTCCCTTTTCAATTATTGTATTACCGCCAATTATTGTTTCATTGGCAATAAATTGTACAGGACTGCCACCACCCTCAATAATTAAAAATGAACCTTTTTGAGAATCGGGTATATTTTCTTCATCAGTGTAATTATATGAATTATTAGTACTTTCACATAGATGACTTAAATACAGTTTATTTGAAACATATGTTCTATATGGAAAGTCTTTGGGAATTCGTGAATGTGCAATTTTTAAACTATTGCTTGCATAGGTAAATTCTGCATTATTCCAAAAACTCTCCCTATCTCGTTTAAAATCTCTCGTATGAATATACTTAAAATCATTTGGAAGAAATTCTTTCATATCACCATACCACCCCCATTTGGCTTGAATCTCTATTTCTTCTCTTATATCCCAAGATTGAACATTTTTAATAGTTAACAATGCATATCCATCAATATTTACATATGATAATTCTTTGGTAAGAGCCATTTGAACATTACAAGTTGAAAAACTTGGTTTAGTACATAACTGTTCGTAAATTCTGCGTGGCTGATCATCACTATGATCTCTATGACCATAAAATCCTAATTCTAACATTTGTGAAGATGTATTGTAACGCCATCCAATACTTATATAATTTTCTTTTCCAACATTATTATTTGTCATTATTCGAGTTGCTTTATTCCAATAATTTTGATAAACTTTATTATACCCATCTGCAACTACATCATAATTTGTGTTCGAACCAAATTCTATCGAAAATTCTAAACATTGCCTATCCGGTTCATTTTCCCACCAATATTTGGTATTTTGCGTAACTATACCATCTAAACTAAGAGGAAGAAATGGAACAAATTTAATAATATAATGATCGAGCGGTAAACTTTTCCAATCATTAAATAATTGAGCGTTAGTTTGTTGTATTCCACTTACAAATAGTATAACAAAAACTATGTATTTCATATCTATATATATTACTCCGTTAACACCATTTGTTTACTATCAATCAACTTACCATCGGCAAGTAAAGAATATATATACATACCGGGTTGCAATTCTTCGGCATGTAATACTATCTGTGCTTCGCCACGTTGTGCTATATGGTAACAACGCAATTGCTTGCCCGTAAGGTCGTAAATGCACACCATAGCATTTGTAACACTTGCAGGAATACTTGCCGCTATAGTAGTGCTTGAATTCCAAGGGTTGGGGAAATTTTGATATAATACTATCGAACTTTGAATAGTTGCGCGCGTTTCTTCGGTAATTGATTCTGATTTCAGTTTATTTTTACCGTTATTTTTGGTGAGATTTTCTATTTCTGCCTCTAACGCCTGAATTCTGTGGAGCATTTCGGTATGCGATTCCCATAGAATAGGAATAAACCCGTCATAATTTACTGCCAAAAATCCTTGCCCGTCTTCTTGTACCAAATTGGGAAAATATTTTTGAACCTCTTGTGCCGAAAAGCCAAAACTTATATTTGTATCTATGCTATCTGCATCGGCTTGGGCATATCCGCCCATGTCGGTACCCGATTTATTTACTTTTTTAAGTTTGTAATTATAACTTATAGGTGTTAACGAATCATACACATGTGATTGTACCGATATTTTTTTTACGTTTGATTTCATACGAATGTCTGAACCTTGCCATGAGCCAGTAGAATAAGCAGGTCCGCTTACATATAAAGAATATGATGAGTTTGGTAATGCTTTAATACCAATATTGCCATTAGCATCTATTATTATTCCTTTATAATTATATGTTTGCCCTTCAATGTTTCTGCCACGCATTATAAATCCATAATCATTCATTCTATACATTCTAAGACTTGTGCCGGTACTATTATAGAATGAAAGTGAATTGTCTAACCCATCTTGTCCTATAATTAAATCGCCAAGATTGTCGATACTATTGGTTGTTGTAACACCAATATTTACATCACCAAATTGATCAACTCGTATTTGTGCTTGTGTACTTATTATATACATACTGAGTGCAAGAATTGTAAAACCTATTTTTTTCATATTTTGTAATTAAAAGTTAGTACTTTATTAATTACTGTCAAAAGAAAAAAAAAAAAAATAACATTTCCAAATGTATGTAGAAAATAATTGTAAAAAGGT
>JAJUFK010000268.1 GCA_029266015.1 Bacteroidota bacterium | reverse complement strand
AGCAGTGTACCACAGGTAACTAAACCATTGTTTACATATAAACCACAAGAACAAGAAACCTTACTTATACAAGCACAACAAAACCGATATTCTTCAGTACTTGAATTACAAAAAGATTTAGATCAATATATACACCAAAAAGGATTTGAAAATTCAAAACGAAGTGTACTAAAATTTTTAAAGTTCTTTAAATAAAACCAAAATTAAATAATACTTTTGTAACAGAATAATAAAAAATAAGTATTATGGATTTTAAAATTGCAAATATTCAATTGGCTGAATGGGGACGAAAAGAACTTGATTTAGCTGAAATTGAAATGCCCGGCCTTATGGCTTTACGTGAAGAATATAAAGGTAAAAAACCATTGGCGGGAGCTAAAATTATGGGGTCACTTCATATGACTGTGCAAACAGCTATACTTATAGAAACATTGGTTGAATTAGGAGCTGATGTTCGTTGGGTATCATGTAATATATTTTCTACACAAGACCACGCTGCTGCTGCCGTAGTAGTAGGCAAAACCGGTACAATTGAAAATCCTAAAGGCACCCCGGTATATGCATGGAAAGGCGAAACACTTGAAGAATATTGGTGGTGTACCGAGCAAGCACTCAATTGGCCGGACGGTAGTGGCCCGAACCTAATATTAGATGATGGTGGAGATGCTACAATGTTAGTTATAAAAGGAGCTCAATTTGAAACTGAGGGCAAAGTACCTGATTTTAATCCAAACACTGATTCTGAAGAATGGGGAGTTTTTCTAGCATTGTGTAAAAAAGTAATGGCACAAGATGCTAAACATTGGACTAAAAAACTACAAAATATTCGAGGCGTTTCCGAAGAAACAACTACCGGAGTTCATCGTTTATATCAAATGGCAGAACAAGGATTATTGCCTTTTCCAGCAATAAATGTGAATGATTCGGTAACTAAATCAAAATTTGATAATTTATATGGTTGTCGCCATTCATTAACCGATGGTATTATGCGAGCATCTGATGTAATGTTGGCAGGTAAGGTTGCTGTAGTATGCGGTTATGGTGATGTAGGAAAAGGTTGTGCTCAATCACTCAAAGGTCAAGGAGCACGAGTAATAATTACCGAAATTGACCCAATTTGTGCTTTGCAAGCTGCAATGGAAGGCTATCAAGTACTTACAGTAGAAGATACATTAGAATATGCTGATATTTTTGTTACAACCACCGGAAACAGAGATATAATAACTGCTGACCATATGAAACGAATGAAAAATATGGCTATAGTTGGCAATATTGGTCATTTTGACAATGAAATTCAAATGGCAGAATTAGCTAAAATTCCGGGGATTGTAAAAACAAATATAAAACCTCAGTACGATAAATGGACTTTCCCCGATGGTCACAGCATTTTAATTTTAGCTGAAGGTCGTTTATTGAATCTTGGTTGTGCTACCGGACATCCAAGTTTTGTAATGTCTGCATCGTTTACAAATCAAGTATTGGCACAAATAGAATTGCATACTCAGAATGCAAAATATGAAAATAAAGTATATACATTACCAAAAATACTTGATGAAAAAGTTGCTCGATTACATCTTGATAAATTGGGAGTAAAACTGACAAAATTAACAACAACACAAGCTAATTATTTAGGTGTTCCTATAGACGGACCATACAAACCCGACCATTACAGATATTAATAAAAACTCATACTTGAAAAAAAGCTGTTGATTTGTTCAACAGCTTTTTTTTTGTACATTTGCCGCGAAATAAATTTATATAAGATGGCAGAAAATTCTTTATTAGAAAAGCTTGAAGTTCTTAAACTTAAGTTCGAAGAAGTTGAACAACAAATAACAGATCCGGCAATTATAGCCGATCAAAAACGTTTTATTCAACTCAATAAAGAATACAAAGAGTTGCAAGGATTGGTAGAAGCATACAAAACATACAAAAATACCATTGACAATATAGCATCGGCAAAACAAATGCTTGAAGAAGAAGATGATGCCGAAATGAAAGAAATGGCGAAAGCCGAACTTGATGAATTGCAAAGTTCTCTTCCTGTTTTAGAAGAAGAAATTAAAATGTTGCTTATACCAAAAGATCCGCAAGATGATAAAAATGCAATTTTAGAAATTCGTGCCGGAACCGGAGGCGATGAAGCTTCTCTATTTGCCGGAGAATTGTATAGAATGTATGCAAAATACTGCGAGAAAAAAGGTTGGAGAATTTCAATGACTAGTTGCAGTGAAGGTACCCAAGGTGGATACAAAGAAATAATATGCAGTGTTAGCGGCGAAGGTGTATATGGTGTTTTAAAGTATGAATCGGGTGTTCATCGTGTGCAACGAGTTCCACAAACAGAAACACAAGGACGTGTACATACTAGTGCAGCAACAGTTGCTGTATTACCCGAAGCCGATGAATTTGACGTAGAATTAAACATGAACGATGTGAGAAAAGACACATATTGTTCATCGGGACCTGGTGGACAATCAGTAAATACTACCTATTCTGCTATTCGTTTAACACATATTCCTACAGGTATCGTTGTTACATGTCAAGACGAAAAGTCACAATTAAAGAATTTAGATAAAGCTATTGTTGAATTACGCACTCGATTATACAACATGGAGTACGAAAAATATATGAACGAGATAGCATCGCAACGTAAAACATTAGTTTCTACAGGTGACCGTTCGGCAAAAATACGCACGTATAATTTTCCGCAAGGACGTGTAACCGATCACCGAATAAACCTTACTTTATACAATCTGCCGGCAATTATGGATGGTGATATTCAGGAAATAATTGACAAGTTAATAGTAGAAGAAAATGCAGAACGCTTAAAAGCAAGCGAAAATTAATCTAAAATTCTAACTGTAGTTGAATAGAAGTATTAAAACTTTTTCTATGATATGGGCTTAACCCATATTCTATTACAGCCTTTCGGTGTGCCAACGTTGGATAGCCTTTGTTTTGCAACCAATTATAATAAGGGTATTCATTATGAATTTGTTCCATATGTTCATCACGATAAGTCTTAGCAAGGATTGACGCTGCAGCAATTGACATATATGTACCATCTCCTTTTACTACACATGTATAATCTATAGCATTATAAGGTTTAAATCTGTTACCGTCAACAAGAATATGTTGAGGCTTACAGACTAATGTATCTAATGCTCTGTGCATTGCCAAAAACGATGCTTGCAAAATATTTGTAGAATCTATTTCTATGTGCGACACTACACCAATAGCCCATGTTAAAGCATCTGTTTCTATTTGTCTACGCAATTTTGTTCTTTGAGTTTCTGTCAACTTTTTAGAATCTTGTAACAATGAATTAGTATAATCTTTGGGAAAAATTACAGCAGCTGCAAATACGGGTCCTGCCAAACACCCTCTGCCTGCCTCATCACATCCGGCCTCTAGTATACCTTTACGCATATAGGGCAATAAACTCATTTCTTTTTGTTTGATTTAATTACAATATCATGAATAGTGGCGGCAAAGAGTACCCATTTATCTCCATACATAGCCATCACCATATGAGT
>JAJUFK010000319.1 GCA_029266015.1 Bacteroidota bacterium | reverse complement strand
TTGAATATATGAGTGTTGAATTTGATATATTCATTCTATTAGTAATATCAAATAACATTGATTCCCGAACCAAGACACATAAGTCCGTTCTTTCTTTTAGTTCTTCTTTTGATATTTTATATCGTGCCAATGAATTCATTAATTCATTTTCGCCAAGTTTAAACATTCTATCAGTAAGATACATAGGATAAAATATTTTCATTTTCTCACAACTACTCGGTTTAGGAAGAGAATCGGGTAGTTTCATTAAAATATGAGCGGTAAAAATATCTATGACAAATAATCTATTTGTGTGCCAAGCAGCTTTAAATATCTGCCCTAATCTATCAATATTTGCACTTGATTGTAAAACAAATACATTCCCAATTGTTTGTAGCATGTAATCTTCGATTCGCTTCTGTAAATCAACTTCTTTTTCGGCAACAAAATCGGTTTTATATAAGTTTGTACCTTCAATAATTAACACATCGGCATTTTGAGAAATTGGATTCTTAGAAAATTTAGTAGTTAAAGCTTCTTTAAGTACATGATTTCGAAAATCTCCAGTATAAATTACCTTTTTACCATTTGATTCTATTACAAACGAATACGTATCGTATGTGGAATGGTCAATTAAAAATGGAGTAATTGTAACATCTTTGATTTGTATTGATTTGCCATTTTGTAAATAATTCTCGGTTAATTGTATATGATAGTCATTTTGATTAATTTTTGTTACAAGTATAATAAATTCAAGGGGAAAGCAAATAACCGTGTGTATTTTGATAATCTTTGATAAATATATTTGTGCTGTTTAATTAAAAAATCTATTTCACGTTCCAATTAAACTCAAAATAAAATGTAAATTTGATAATACAAATGAAAATTAATATATAAAAGATACCGAAACGGTCCTCTGCAAAAAAGATGTATTATAAAAAGTTACTGTAATGTCAATCTTTTTGAATGATTTAAATGTCAGAATTTATTAATATTCTCTATATGGAAGTAATTATTTATATTGTGTTTATATTGTGTGCGTTCATTGAGAGTGTTTTTGGCTTTGCAGGAACAATAACAGCACTTGCAATAATCGGTATTTTTGTTGATATGAAAATAGCAATATTATTAGGACTGTTTTTCGGTTTAACTCTTTCAATATATATATATTGTTATCAGATATAAAATCCTTTGATTATACAATTTATTTAAAGGTTATTTTACCTGCAATTCCCGGTGTGATTATAGGTTCATATGTAATTGAATTAGTTTCTGTTCATAGTATGAAACTTTTTTTTGGTCTTTTTTTAGTAGTATTTACCATATATACTATTTTTAAATTACAGATACCAAAAATTTTAGAGAATTTTCTATTAATAATAAATGGTCTTATACATGGTTTGTTAGGAGTTGGTGGACCTATTCCTGTTGCTATTTATAAAAATAAAATAAATAAATCAAGTTTGAGATCTACATTTGCAGTTGTTTTTATAACAATGAATGTTATGCGAATTGTACAATATTCAATTCAAAAAACGTATAATTTTAAACTATTATTAAATTATTGGCTACTTCCTTTTTTATTATTAGTTCCTGCATTTTTGGGATATAAAATTCATGTAAAAATTTCAGAAAAAAATTTCAGACTAGGGTTATCTATTATTTTATTAATAATCGGGTTATATTTTTTAATAAGAAGTTTTATAGCAATTACTTGACATATTTTGATTCTTGGTACATAAAAAAGGTGTTTTTAGGAAAGGGTTTAATTTTATAGGAATGTATACTCTTGTCTAAAAAAAATAATCTTTTGTAATATTTTTCGGCAAATAATAAATACTTGTTAATAATGTTATTGCCAAATAAAGTGGTTACGTGCAACTTTGATTATAATATTCCAATTAATTTTTTATACATGCATACATAATTTGCGTAATCAATCTTTGATTGAATAAGGTTTGTTGAAGCTTGTTGCCAAAGTGTTTGAGCTGTTAGCACATCGCTTACAGGGATTTTTCCTATTATATAATTGTTTTGTGTAATTCTCAGATTTTCTTGACTTTGTGCAACAGCTTTTTCACTAATTCTAATTTGAGTAAGAGCATGTTTCATGTCTTGTTTTGTTTTTTCTAATTCAAGTTTCATTAATTCACTATTTTTTTCTAATTCAAGCTCCTGATTTTTTATGTCTATTTGTGCCGATGCAAGTTTTTGTTTGCCTTCTGTCCATGCAAATAAAGGTATATTAACCGATACTATGAATTGAACATTTGAATTGGAATAGTCTTGAGAATTTATTTGAATTCCTCCAATATGCGTGTAACCACCCTTAAGTCCTATGGTAGGTAAATATGTTGCTCGTGTCATTTTTAGTTCTTGTTCTTTATATGCAATTTTATTTTGTAATATAGAATATTCAGGTCGTTTTTGTATAGATTCAGTTCCTTGTAAGTGTTTCCATATGAGTGTGTCAATTGGAATTATAGTGTCATATATTAATGGAGTATACAAATCCAGGCCAATTATTCGGCATAATGCCATATTGCTCAATTGTAGTCCGCTTTCGGCTTTTTGTAATTCTAATTGAGCTTTATCATATTCTATTTGTACTTTCAATACATCATTGTATGTACAATAGCCGGTTTTATATGAATTTGTTATTCTTTCCAATAATTTGCTAAGCATTTCAACATTTTTTTGAGCAAGTGTAATTTTTGATTGAATGGCAATACACAGCAAATATGCTTGGTTTATTTCAATTATAGTTTTGCTTCGTTGTAATGCAATATTATCTTTTGATATTAGCACAGCTTTTTCGGCCATAGAATTTCCTGCTTTTATTTTACCTC
>JAJUFK010000058.1 GCA_029266015.1 Bacteroidota bacterium | reverse complement strand
GTAAAGGGGTAAAAAGAGAATAAGTACACCAATAGATACTATAACATCTATCATGCGTTTCGTGTTTTCTTGCCAAGCCGGCATAGGATTGCGAGATATTACCATTAGTGGTTCATCGTGGAGTGATGTCATTTGTACACGTCCCGAAATGATATCGCAATTATCGGGTATAGCTTTTATGGTAGCTTGTATGCCTTCAAGTTTATATAGTATATGTTCTATATATTGATGTTCTTTTGATTCTATGGCAATTATAACTTCTTCAACATGGTGTTTTTTTAATACTTGTTTTACATTGTCAATATGACCGAGATGAGGCATATATTGTTTCATTACATAATTTTCTTGTTGAATTACATTTACAAATCCTATAAAAGCATTACCCGATGAACGTTTTTTTGCTTCCATACGTTCGTATAATTGTTTTGCCTTTTCATTACTACCCACCAATAAAGTTGGAAATACTAATATGCGTTTATGTATTTTGTAATTGGTAATAGATGTAATTATAGCTCTTGGTATATACGTAGCAAAAAAATGAAGTGAAAAAAGAAGTAATAATGATTTATAATATGAATAATATGAGTAAATATTGTCATCAAGTAATAAAGTAAAAAATATAACTAATGTGCCAATAAGAGTAAGTATAAAAGTTTGAATAAGTTCGATTAAGCGTGATTTTCTGAAAATGTCTTTATAATACCCGTTTATGTAATAGAGTAAAACCCACATAGTTGGTATAATTATAAGACCATAAATGTAATTTTTGTCGAATGAAATTTCGTTTGAAAATTTCATAAAATATACGTCAATATATTTCTTCCGCATCAAAAAGAATAATGTCCATGCAATTGCAGCTGCTAAAAAATCAGAAATTATATAGAGAAGAGTTTGTCTTGTTTTGTTCATTGTTACCCCATTGTATATAGTTACAAATATAATGTATTTTGCATACATCAAATAGAGTTTGCAAAAAAAAGACATGTAAACTATGGGGTACCCTATAATAGGTTCTGAGTGCATTATGGAGTACTGCAATTATTACACATTTCAATACTTGAACGTTTTGTGTGAACTGTTTTTTTGAATCTATGTGTTTGCTCAGATGTAATTATTTCAAGAAAAGATTTGTCTGTTAGTGAACCATAGGCAAACGTATGATTTTTGTCGAAACAACAAGGTAATATGGTTCCTTGCCAACTTATTACGCATGTGCTCCACATACGCCAGCAGGCATTTTTAAGTGGTTGTTTTATGTGAATAGTATTATCTTTTACTGTATATCGGCTATACTGTTTATCGGGGAGTAGGTCAATATGTTCGACAGAGTATAATTGAGCAGTTTTGAAAACTACCTTATCGGCTCCGTATTTTTTACCCAATTGTGAAATTGTTTGTGTATGATGTTGAGTGTGTTTAAACAATAAACATTGTAACTCAATAATAGGAGTGTGAGATTGTAACGTTTGTTTTGCCTGTTGCAAAGCAGTTAATGCTTGCGTTACTTTTTCAAATGAACCTTGTTTGCGATATATTTCGTATGTTTCTTGATTGTATCCGTCAAATGAAACTATAAGATGAGTAAGGCCTGAACGCACAATTGCTTCAGCATTTTTAGAATCTATAAAATGAGCGTTGGTTGAAATTGATGTTATAATACGCGCTTTATGCAATTGAGTAATCATGTGCACAAGTTGGGTATGCAAAAATGGTTCGCCTTGAAAGTACAAATTTACTGCAATTGTATACGGTGTACATGCTTCAACAATAGAAGTAAATGTTTGGGGTGATATATATCCTTTGCTTACAGTACTTGTTTTGTTACCTGTGGGGCATTCCGGACATTGTAAATTACAAATATTTGTTGGTTCTATGCTTACAAATGCCGGAGGATAAGTTGTAACATGTTTTTTTAAAAATATGGATACGTAAAAAGTAAAACGAAGCATACAGTAATTCCATATTTTTTTGAAAGTTAATGATTTAAAAATATAATAGATAAAAAGCAGAAAATACTTCATTATAGGTATATTTGTGTGTGGAGATGAATAAATTATTGTTGTTTATGCCACCAATGTATATTTTTATTATATCTAGAACTATATGATTTATGAATTGAATGTATACTCCAAGTTAGACCGTTATATTCGGTTTTCATTACATATTTTACAGCATGGTTGAATGGTTGGTTTATGGTATCAATTAGTGTAACAATATACAATTTTGATCGTTTATTTTGATGCCAATCAAGTATAATTCCTTGTGTAGAAGCTTTTGGATATACTATTTCCATAACCTCACCGGGATTTTGAATAGCTATATTATATTGTAATTGGTTATTAAATTCTGTATTGTCAATAATTTCATAGGGTTTGCATGCTATGCTTGTGAAGCACAATGCAAACCCTATGAACCAAAAAGTTTTCATAATCCTTTACCGAGAATTACGTGAGTTTTGTAATATTTGTTGTAATGTATATGCTTGTTCTATGCGTTTCCATTCAAATTCCAATTTTTCAAAGAATTTGGTATCGCCTCTACTTTGAACAACATCTGCAATTTGAACAATAGAACGCATGTATTCTTCTTTGTCTTTTTGTACCATAGCAGCAAATTTAGGCTGTAATGAATTAAACCATTCTACCTCTTGAATTAAATTTTCTACATATATACTTAATTCTTCTTGAGCACCTTTGGTATCGCCAATTGCATAATAAGCATATGCTGTGTATATAATATTATCATCAAAATATGGGAATTGCCAATCGGGCATTATGGTTTTTAATTTTGCTAATACAGCACGTGCTGAATCTTTTTTGCCTTCGTTTGCAAGATTGAGAGCTAGTTGATTGAACATAGAACGAATACCTATAACACGTGTTGTGCGTTCATTAAAATGACACATATGAACAGTACTGTCGCCCATGCCACCCCATTTATATACATTCATTATGTTATTGTACATTACATCTGTATCAGTATGAGGTATACGAGGATTTGCACTTTCTATTGGAACAAATTTGAATGTAAATCCATCGTAGCGAACATATTTTTCAAGACCTAATTCTTCTGCCGACATTTGATTTGTAAAATAGAGAGGTCTATCCCATTGATACCCGTCTAATACATCATAAATAATTAATTTATTTTTGTATATAGATTTATCTTTTACTTCTAATCTTATTTCGGGTGCTATAAGTAATGAATCTTTGAGCGAAACTATACGTTGTGATAATACCTGATTTTTGTCAACAGGGAATTTAAGTAAACTTGCAGGCATATAATTATATGAATCGCCGTACAGTTTAATTTTCATTTCATCGTCACGTACTATTTCCATTGCATCTTTTAACCACACATATTTACCTTGTGTAAAGCTTGATTCCTGCACACGAACTATATCGCGAATACCTTTAGCAACTTGCTTTTCTGTTAATTTTAAAGGCAATGGTGCCGATTCATATGTTCTACGCATCATTTGTTGTGAGTACCAATCGGTAGCTAAGAGTGGTGTGCACAATACTCTTACATCTGTTCTGATTCCTTCTACTTCTTGAGCATACCAAAGCGGGAATGTATCATTATCGCCGGCAGTTACAATTAACGCATTTGGGTCGCAACTCATAAGATAATTATATGCAAAATCACGTGCTGTATATCGCCCCGAACGATCATGATCGTCCCAGTTTTCTTTAGCTAATATTACTGGAGTTGGAGCAGCAATTAAGAATGCTATGGTAGCACTTATACCTCCATGTTTTAAATATTTTTTAGAATAATGGTAGAATGCAAGTACACTTAATCCTATCCATATACTAAAGGCATAAAAAGAACCTGCATATGCATAGTCTCGTTCACGTGGTTGATAAGGAGTTTGATTTAAGAATACTACAATTGCTAATCCGGTAAGTACAAATAATAATACTATTACAAACGAATCGCGTTTACGTTGTAATATATGAAACAAGAATCCTAATACACCAAGTGCAAATGGTAATAAATAATAGGTGTTTCGAGTTTTATTGTTTTTAGCTTTGTCTGAAATAAATGTTTGATCACCAACTAATTGATTGTCAATAAAAGGAATACCGCTTATCCAATTCCCGTTTATTATGCCCCCATGACTTTGTATATCGTTTTGGCGACCTGCAAAATTCCACATAAAATAGCGAATGTACATATGTCCGATTTGATATGAGAAAAAGAATTTTAAATTTTGACCAAATGTAGGAACATTATATGATTGACGTTCTTTTTCATAAAACACCTTACGGGTATTTACTCCATCTTTTATACCTGCCCAGTCTTTATATTCTTTTATATGATGAGGTTCGCGACTATACATACGCGGGAAGATGGTACAAAATTGAGAATTAAATACATAGTCTATACCATTGCTTACTTTTACATATTTTCCATCACGAGGGGTGTACGTAAATTTTTCATTAACTTCGGCAGAATTGTCTGCTTTCCATTCAGGGGCAGCATTATAATATGGACCGTACAATAATGGAGTACTACCGTATTGTTCGCGGTTAAGGTACGAAAGTAATGAAAATACATTGTCAGGAGCATTTTCGTTCATTGGAGTATTGGCATTTGAACGAATAATAATCATAGCATACGAAGAGTATCCTATCATTATCACAGCCATAATTGTTACTATAGTATTGAGTACAGTAGGGTTTTGTTTTGTGATATAGTTTAATAACCATATAATACCTGCTATAAGCAACAACCAAATAAGTATACTGTCGGACATAAACGGCATTCCTATTAATATAGCACAAAGAGTTACTATACCTACTTTAATTTTATTTGCAACATCACGTTTTGTAAGTATAATACCGGCAATAAGAGCAGCAGCAAGTACAAATAGATAAATTATTAATCCGGAATCGAAAGGTAATCCTAATACATTTACAAAAAATAATTCAAATTGCGATGCTACTTCCATAGAACCTGTAATAATACCCCACATCATGAAGGCTATAATAAGTAACGATAATGCTCCTGCAAGTATAATTCCTTTGGTGGTTGGTGTAAATTTTTTGAAATAATATACGTACACAATAGCTGTAATGGTAAGTAAGTTAAGTAAGTGAACACCTATAGATAATCCCATAATATATGCTATAAGTATCAACCATTTGTCACTACGGGGGGTATCTGCAACATTTTCCCATTTTAAAATTGCCCAAAATACTACCGCAGTAAACAGTGACGACAATGCATAAACTTCGCCTTCAACTGCCGAAAACCAAAATGTGTCGGTAAAAGTATATGCTCCGGCACCTATAAGACCAGCTGCCAATACAACATATATTTGAGATGCAGTTAATGATTGTTTGTCATAGAATTTAAGAGCCAAATGAGTAATTGTCCAAAACAAAAACATAATAGTTGCTGCACTTGCTAATGCAGATAATGAATTAATACACATTGCAATAGTAGATGGATCACTTGCAAACAACGCAAAGAAACGGCCCAACATTAAAAATAATGGTGCACCGGGAGGGTGACCTACTTCTAGTTTTGCAGCTGTTGCTATAAATTCACCACAGTCCCATAAACTTACTGTAGGTTCCATAGTTAACAAGTAAACTATTGCAGCTCCTGCAAATGCTACCCATCCGAAAATTGCATTGAGTAATGAATATTTTTTTTCCATATTGTAATTTTTTATATTCAAATGTTGAACGGCGAAATTACCGTTTTTTTTTGAATTTTTATTGTTAATACGTATTAAAAATGCCGTCGAATAAACAGTAAAATTAAATAATTATTGTGTAAACGAAGTCCAACCTTGAGCTTTGAGTGCAACTTTATCTCCGGCTTTCAAAATTAAATACAAACCTTTATCAGCTTCGGTTATGTTTCCAATTACAGTAACTCCTTGAATAGTAGAAATAGAATCAAAACATGTAATAGGTATTGTAAAGAGTAATTCATAGTCGTCTCCACCATGTAATGCAGGGATAAGAGGTTCTATAGAGAATTCTTTACAAACATCTGCAGTATTTTCATGAATTGGAATTTTTTCTTCATAAATATTGCATCCTACATGAGATTGTTTGCATATATGAAATAATTCTGATGAAAGTCCGTCAGATATGTCAATCATAGCTGTAGGAACAATACCGTTTTTTTTGAGTTGTTCAATAATATGTTTTGGTGATTCCGGTTTTAATTGTCGTTGTAATACATATTCGTATCCTTCAAGTTTTGGTTGAGCTCCAACTTCTTTGAATATTGATTTTTCACGTTGAAGTATTTGTAGGCCCATATATGCTGCACCTAAATTACCGGTTACACAAATTAAGTCATTTACGCGTGCTGTTTTTCTATAGCTTATATCAGACTCTGCAACTATTCCTATAGCAGTAATAGAAATTGTTAATCCGGTAATAGAAGATGTTGTGTCGCCACCTATTAAATCTATATTATATGCTTTACAAGCAGTATGAATACCTTCATATAATTGTTCTATTGCTTCTACGCTAAACTTTGCAGATACAGCAATGCTTACCGTAATTTGTTGAGGGGTTCCGTTCATTGCATAAATGTCGGAAATATTGCATATTACTGCTTTGTATCCTAAATGTTTTATAGGAGTATACACTAAATCAAAATGAATACCTTCTACCAATAAATCTGTTGAAATTAGAGTATATTGTGTGTCGGTATATTTTAGAACAGCACAATCGTCACCTATTCCATATTCTGTTGTTTTATGTGTTTTGGTACTTTGTTTTGTAATTCGTTCTATTAACCCAAATTCTCCTATTTCGGCAAGAGTTGTTTGTTTTGTCATTTTGTAATTTTTTGTCAAAAATACAAAATTGTTTGCAATAAGAGATACATTAAAGATATAAAGCAGGAAAATAATGGATAGAATTGTTTTATATTTTTTGAGATGAAATGCGAATGATTTCTATGTAATGTTGAAATAATAATTTAGTAAATGTATTGTTGAGTTAAAATTTCATAATATTATAGGTGTTTATGAGTAATGTTTTTTAGAGAGTCTGGTTATGTTTATTTTATATTTATTGAAAAAAACAAAAAAACGTTATATAAATTATATTTGAAATCTTTTTTGTAAAAGTTTACAATAAAAAAAATGTATTTTTGGCAAAAAAGAAACTACACATATGCTTGTATCAATTTTTGATATATCACTACCTATCAATAATCCTGTATTACAGTTCTCTATTATACTTTTTATAATATTATTTGCACCTATAATACTTAATAAGTTTAAAATTCCTCATTTAATAGGTCTCATTATAGCCGGAGCACTTATAGGGCCTTTTGGATTTAATTTAATGTTACGTGACAGTAGCATTATTTTATATGGCACAGTAGGATTATTATATATAATGTTTTTAGCAGGATTAGAAGTTGATTTTACTGATTTTAAACGAAATAGCGGAAAAAGTTTGGTGTTTGGAATTTTTACATTTGTTATTCCTATGACATTGGGGTATTTGGCTGGTGTATATATATTACATTTTGGAACACTTACTTCTATATTGCTTGCTAGTATGTTTGCATCTCATACGCTTATAGCATATCCAATTATTAGTAGATTTGGTATTTCGCAAAACAAAGCTGTAAGTATAGCTATAGGAGGTACTGTAATTACCGATACGCTTGCACTGTTAGTATTAGCCGTAATTGTTGGTATGACTAAAGGTCAAATAAATCAGGAATTTTGGGTGCGATTAACAGTTTCTATTATATTGTTTGCTTCAGTGATTTTGTTTATATTTCCTATTATTGGTCGGTGGTTTTTTAAACGATTTTCTGATAAAATATCTCAATATATTTTTGTTTTGGCTATGGTGTTTTTAGGCGCCTTTCTTGCTCAGGTTGCCGGAATTGAAGCTATAATTGGTGCTTTTTTAACAGGGTTATCGTTAAATAGACTTATTCCTCGCACATCGGCACTTATGAATAGAATAGAATTTGTAGGAAATGCGTTGTTTATTCCAATTTTTCTTATTGGTGTAGGAATGCTAATAAATTATAAGGCATTTTTGCAAGATTTTGAAACAATAAAAGTAGGAATTGTAATGACGCTAACAGCCACATTAGCAAAATTTTTAGCAGCATTGGTTACCCAAAAAACATTTAGACTTAATGCAGATCAACGAAGAATTATTTTTGGGTTGAGTAATGCTCAAGCTGCTGCTACTCTTGCAGCTATACTTGTGGGATACAATATTATTCTTAATCAAGATCAAATAGAAGCTGCTTTAGCAATTGGGCAGGTTTTAGAGCCTATTCGATTATTAAATGACAGTGTGTTGAACGGAACCATTCTTATGATTTTAATTACATGCACACATGCATCATTTGCAGCACAAAAAGGAGCCCGTAATATTGCACTATCCGAAGCAGGTTCAACAGATGTTGAAAATACAAAAAACGATGAAAGAATTCTTATTCCAATATCAGATAAATCAAATATACAAGAATTAATTAATGTAAGTGTGAGCATGAAATCTAAAGCTAATAAATCAGGGTTGTATGCTCTTACTATTGTAAACACCGAAAAATCTGCCGGAGCCGAGAAAAAAGCTCATGCACTTCTTGACACGGCAGCTATTTATGCGTCGGCAACCGATTGTCAAATTCAAAAGTTATTACGGTATGATTTAACGGTATCAAATGGAATTGCAAATATTGTAAAAGAACAAACAATTACTGATGTGGTACTTAATGTGTCATATAACAATGAACACGTTCATTTAGGCTCCACAATAGATAATTTGCTTACAAAATGTCAAGCTAATATAATAATTTATAATGCTTTACAGCCGCTTAATATCATAAAAAGAAATTTTATTATAATACCTCAAAATGCCGAAAAAGAAGTTGGATTTCCCTATTGGATTATTAAATTATGGAATTTAGCAAAAAGTACCGGTGTTAAAAATCTGTTTTATGGAACCAAAGATACATTACAATATATTCAAGAAATTTATAAAAAACATCATATTGATGCTGAATTTTTTGAATTTGACACATTTAGTGATTTTTTAGTTTTAGCTCGTGAAATTAAAATTGATGACACTATTGTATTTATCTTAAGTAGAAAAGATCATCCGTCATATATACAAGACATGGCAAAAGTGCCAATTTCATTACGGCAATATTTCCCACAAAATAATTATCTATTATTTTTCCCTCTTCAATCGGGTGTAAGTGATAGTACATCACCTGATTATAAAAATCCTTCTATATTGGAACCTCTTGAACGTTTAGATGATTTAGGAAAAACAATTGCTAATTTATTTAAAATTAACCGATAATTTATCGGTTAAATTCAAGAGCCATAGCTTGAAGAGTATCGCTTACACAGCCGTTTTCGTAAATAATTGAGCCATTTAATATTGTTTTTTCAATTCTACTTGAAAATGTATAATCGGCAAATGGTGACCATTTACATGCATACAATAATGATTGCGTTGTTACTTTTGTTTGAGCCGAAAGATTTAGTATTACTAAATCTGCAAAAAATCCTTTTTCAATATAACCTCGTTTTTTTATTTGGAATAAATCTGCCGGAGCATGACACATTTTATGAACTATACGAGGTAAAGAAATAATTCCTTGTTTATAAAATTCGAGCATAGCAAGAAGCGAATGTTGTACCAAAGGACCACCTGAAGCAGCTTTTGTATAAACACCTTTTTTTTCTTCTATAGTATGTGGAGCATGATCGGTAGCAACCACATCTATTCGGTCGTCAAGCAAAGCTTCAAACAGAGCTATTCTATCTGCCTCATCTTTTATAGCAGGATTCCATTTAATAAATGCTCCTTTTGTTTCATAATCGTGTGCATTAAACCATAAATGATGTACACAAACTTCTGCTGTTATTTGCTTGTTTGTAACAGGTCCTGATTCTAACAGCAACATTTCATCGGCAGTTGATAGATGTAAAATATGCAATCGTGTATTATATTTTTTTGCTAAATCGTATGCTAATTTAGAAGACGTAAAACATGCTTCGCGACTACGAATTGTAGGGTGAAAAGCTATTGGAATATCATCACCGTATTTTTGTTTATAGAATGCTAAATTTGTCTGAATTATTTGTTCATCTTCACAGTGTGTTGCTACCGGAATTCGAACATCAGAAAATATTTGTTTTAAAGCTTCAGGATTATCAACCAACATGTTGCCGGTACTTGAACCCATAAAAACTTTTACTCCGCAAGTTAAGGTTGGATCAAGAGCTCGTAGTTGGTCTATGTTGGTATTGGTTGCACCTAAATAAAAACTATAGTTAGCATATGATGAGTGTGAAGCTATATCAAATTTTTGTTCCAGTAATTCAATAGTAGTTGTTTGTGGATTAACATTGGGCATTTCCATATACGAAGTTATTCCACCAGCAATAGCTGCTTTAGATTCACTTGTAATAGAACCTTTGTGTGTTAATCCGGGTTCTCTAAAATGTACTTGATCATCAATTACTCCCGGTATAACATATTTGCCGCTACAATCAATAATTCGAGTATTTTTTTGCAAAAATGTTTCGGGTACTTCACCACGAAATACATCTACAATAGTTTGCTTATGAATGAGGATACTTCCGGTAAATTCTTCTCCTCGATTTACTATAGTAGCGTTATGTAATAAAGTGTATATCATGTTTTATTCAGAATATTTGGTGTATTTTGTAAACCAACTTTGAATTCGTAATTGTAAAACACCAAAAATTGCTTCTTTTATTATTGCTTTACTCATCTTTGATGTACCTTCTTTTCGATCTGTAAAAATTATAGGTATTTCAGTTATAGTAAAACCATGTTTCCATGCTTTAAATTTCATTTCAATTTGAAATGCATATCCTTTAAATTTAATTGTATTAAGATTAATGGTTTTTAAAACAGCACTTTTGTAACATACAAATCCTGCAGTTGAGTCGCGAATTACCATACATGTAACCCAACGAACATACATAGAAGCAAAATATGATAGTAAAATTCTGTTCATTGGCCAATTTACAACATTTACACCTTCAATATATCTGCTTCCAACAGCTACATGAGCTCCTTTATTACAAGCATCATACAAGCGAATTAAATCATCAGGATTGTGTGAAAAATCGGCATCCATTTCAAATATATATTCATATCCTTTGCTAAGAGCCCAATTAAAACCGGTAATGTATGCTGTTCCTAATCCATTTTTTTCTTGTCTTTCAATTATATGTATTTGCAGAGGAAATTCTTGTTGCAATTTTTTTACAATACGAGCTGTACCGTCAGGAGAATTGTCGTCAACTACCAAAACATGAAATCCTTTGGGGTATGAAACAACCTTTCGAAGAATATTTTCAATATTTTCTTTTTCGTTAT
>JAJUFK010000283.1 GCA_029266015.1 Bacteroidota bacterium | reverse complement strand
AATACGTTACGAGATATACTCTAATAATACTCTTCCTAAAAATTTCAATGTAATATAATCACCATAATGTATTATGTAATAAAGCATAATTACAAGTATTGAATTATTTATTATGCAAAACTGCGTGCTGTACAACATCAGTACATAACACACCGATGTTGTATGTAACGCTCCCCCCTTTTTTAGCATTGATATAAAATGCTGCCCTACAGAAACAATTCCATGAGAAAAGACATTGTCATATATCAATTGTAATAATATGTATGAGTAAAAATATTACTGATTAAAAAGTATTAGTCAGTAATGTTTATTTTACAATTACGTATAATAAAAAAAAGGGGTTGTTCTTGCGAACAACCCCTAATAATAGTGGTGTTAGAATGTATTTGTGTTATTATTTTTTAATAATTGTTTTAACTATTTCGTCGGTATCGTTCGATATTTTTACGAAATATGTACCTTTTGCATAACCTGTTACATCTATAGAATAAACTGTATTAGGCATAGCTTTTTCAATCACAAATATTGGTTGACTTAACACTGTAAGTGCTTCAACTTTAGATTCTTGAGAAACTACAACTTGTAATACATCTACAACAGGATTTGGATAAATAGCTGCTTCTAACGTTTCCGGATTTAAGATGTCACCATCTTTAGTTGTAGTAACTTCAGATTTTACTAGTTCACCATTTAAATATGCTTTTACATTTGCTATATCATTACAAACTACATCTGTAGATAATACTTCAAAACGAACAGTTACAACTGCAGTACCTTCTGCTAATTCATCCATTTTGTATGAAGTTAAACGTAATGTATTGTCATTTGAATTGTAATACGATACAACTTTTAAGTTTTTATCGTTTGATATAACTTCAGCAAATTGTAATGTTTTTTCGTTGTATTGTAATGCAAAGTCTAATGAATAGATAGCAAAATCAGACGATATAGATACAGGAACATCAATATAATTTCCGTTTACAACAGCTTTAGCCATATCAAAAGTAACTTTATCATGAGAAGCAACTTCTACTGATTCAGATTTTAATAAAGCATAGTCAGCAGTATTTTGAGGAGTTAATTTTTTGTAGTTTCCATCTACATCACCTATCATAATTCCAACATATGTTTTAGAAGTTACACCACAACCATCAAGTTCGGTAGCAAGACTCATAACATCGTCAACAGAAGGAACCATATACATAGAGTAACCTATACCATCTGGATTAGGATATACACGTGAAATTTGGAATTTAGGATCATTAGCAATTGCATCAGCATCTACAAATAACCAATCTTTTGCTGCTCCACCTACTTGTACAAAGTTTCCACGTAATAAGGCTGTACGTTGGTTAATTTGAGAAACATCACCAGCACTTACAATACCGTCCATATTTACGTCCATTGCAAGAATTTGGTAAATATTTGGAATAAAACGAGCATCTTTCACAGCAACTAATGCAGCTAAATATGCATCATAACCGTTTACAACAGGCATTACATCTGTATTTTCATCAATATTACGAGTTATTGTAATACTATCGTTAGTATTAGTAAATGTAAATGTTCCTTGTGCATTTGGATGAACAGTTACACCTGAAGAAGTAATGTTAGTAATTAAATTTGTACCATCATATCCTATAGCTTTTTTATCAGCCCAATATTGTAAAGAACCAGAGAAATTAGCATCGCGATATGTACGTAATGTTCCGTTTTCTACAGCAACAGGTTGTGTATATAAATTATAACTTTCTAATAAAGTTGCAGAAAATAACACTGTATCAACAGCTCTAAAGTTTGCTGTTTTTGCAAATTCTACAGCAACTACTTGACCTATACCGTTGAAAGTAGCTAAACCACCTGCACCATTTAAGTATAGAGAAATGTTGATTTTACCATTTTTAATGTCAGTTGTAGCAGATGCATATAAACGGTTGATAAGATCGTTGTTAATAGAAATTTCACCGGTAGGTTGAACTTTAGTTTTATCATATTTTAATTCTATATCAAAACCTGTACAATTAGCAAGTACATTAGTACGAACTATAGGTACCATAAAAATATCAGAAGAATTACATGCTAAAGAATCAACAGCTATTTCATATGAAGTAGCACTTGGAACAGAAATAGAAACAACAGCTGAAGTAGTAGACTTACCTTCTTCGTCAGTAGCTACTGCAGTTAAATTTTTGATACCATCGGTTGTAATAGTATAATTGATAGTATATGGAGCAGCATTTACAGTACCAATAACAGTAGAACCTACACGGAATGTAACACTTGCAACAGAACCATCGTCGGTAGCATTTGCAGTAATAGTAACTACATCACCTATTGCATATTCTGTACCTGCAGCAGGAGAAGTTATAGAAACAACCGGAGCTGGATTAGAAACTGTAATTGAAACAGGAGCTGAAGTTGTAGTTTTACCTTCTTCGTCGGTTGCAACAGCCGTTAGAGCAAATACTCCTTCGGTAGAAGCATTATATGTTAAGCTAAAAGGAGCAACTGTAGCAGTACCTAATGATACACCATTTGCAAAATATTGTACAGAAGCAATAGAACCATCATCGGTAGCATTTACCGTTATTGTAATATTACCTGTTGCAACAGTACCTGCAGAAGGAGCTGTAATAGATACTACAGGAGCAGGATTAGTAACAGTAATTGAAACAGGAGCCGAAGTTGTAGAACCACCTTCGCTATCGGTAGCAACAGCAGTTAATGCAAATGTACCTTCTGTAGAAGCATTATAGGTAACTTCATATGGAGCAGAGTTATCAGTTCCAATTAAAGTAGCACCTGCATAAAAAGCAACACTTGTTATAACGTCACCGGTTCCATATAAATCTTGTGCATCAGCAGTAGCTGTAATAGTAACAGAACCTGTATTAAATGTAGAACCTGCTGCCGGAGCTGTAATAGCTACAGTAGGCATAACATTTGGTGCAAATATACCTTTTAAATTTGCATGAGTAAATTCACCTGCAGCAGGAGTTCCAAAATATTGTTCTGCATCACCCATTGCATTTTTTAATTGAATATTTAAATCATATGAAAAAGCACCATCGGTAGTAATTTGAGCAATCATTATAATATTTTCGGCAGTAGCACCTACAGCACCATCAAGTGATGCCCATGCTGCATTTGAAATTTCAAATGTATTACCCGATACGTTTCTGAACACGTTAAGAGGTGCTGTTGTTCCCGACATACCTATAATAGTTATATCTTTAGGAGCTACAGTCATCATACCATCTACAGTACCATCAGTATCTAATGCTTT
>JAJUFK010000093.1 GCA_029266015.1 Bacteroidota bacterium | reverse complement strand
GATTGCGATTTGCGTTTACCTAAATATTATAATATAGAAGAAGCGCATGCCGAAAGTGATTTTTTAAAAAATGTAATTGCACAACATTACGATATGCATTTTGATATAACGATTCATGTAGATGCTTGTAATTCTGAATTTTGTAAAGAATGTATTCATGTGGATTGTCCTATTAGAGAACATAAGTTTATTGAACAAAAACCGTGGACTATAGAGTCAATTACTAAAAATTCATTAAAAAAATCATGATTTCTATAAAAATTACCAATGCATATATTCTTACCATGAATGAAACATTTCAAATAATTGAACATGGTTGTATATGTATTGAAAATAACATAATTACTTATATTGGTGATGAGTTGGCAGTATCGCACCTCGAAGCTCATACGGTAATTGATGCTCAAGGCAATTTAGTAATGCCGGGACTCATAAACGGACATACTCATGCAGCAATGAGTATATACAAAGGCATGGCAGATGATATGCCTCTGAAAGAATGGTTAGAGCATCATATTTTTCCTACCGAATCGGAATTTTGCACCAAAGAAAATGTAGAAACAGGAGCTCGTTTGGGTATTATGGAAATGATAATGAGCGGTACTACGTGTTTTGCCGATATGTATTACTTTACCCCAACAATAGCTGAAGTATGTAAACAAATGGGTATTCGTGCTTTGTTAGGACAAGCTGTTCTCGACTTTAAAGCACCCGATTTCGACACTCCTGTGCAAGCTATAGAAGCTACCAAAGAATTAATCAATTCTACAGTTCAAAATTCATGTGTCCAAATTATACCGGCACCACATAGTCCATATACATGCAATGCTGGAATTCTGCAGCAATGTAGAAAATTAGCCAATGAATATAATGTTCCACTTCATATTCACGTATCGGAAACTATTGTCGAATATAATACAAGTTTGGCAACACATAACCTTACTCCGGTGCAATATCTGAATAGTTTAGGAATGTTTGATGGAAAAACAATAGCAGCACACTGTGTATATATAAGCGACGAAGATAGAAACATTTTAGCTGAAAAACGTGTACATGTGGTAAATAATCCGCAGAGTAACATGAAGCTGGTAAGCGGCATATCACCGGTTCCTCTTTTGCTGCAAGCCAATATTCCGGTATGTTTGGGTACAGATAGTTCGGTAAGTAATAACTCGCTCGATATGTTTCAGGAAATGAAGGTTGCTGCACTAATTCATAAACTCAATCAGAGCGACGCTTCTGTATTGCCGGCACGCGATATTGTGTATATGTGTACACGAGGCGCTGCTAAAGTTCTTGGTATTGACAACAAAGTTGGCAGTATAGAAGTTGGAAAACAAGCAGATATTATTTTGGTAAACATAAACCAACCTCATTTGGTTCCGTTGTATTCTATATATTCGCATATAGTATATGCTATGCAAGGGCACGATGTAGATACGGTTATAATTAATGGTGTTATAGTGTATTTACAAAAACAATTTCAATTGGTAGACCCTTTAGAAACTATGATAGATGCACAAATGATAGCAAATGCTATAATGCTACGAAAATCAGAACGCGAACAACAACAGTAATAATAAGAAGTTGTGATATCTATACTCATACCTGTGTATAATTATTCTGTGGTAAAGCTTGTAAGTGATTTACATGCACAAGCTATAGCATTACCTTGTCCGTTTGAAATTATTGTAGCCGATGATTGTTCCGATGCTGAATATATTGAACAAAATGCAGCAATTGAAAAATTTTTGAATGTACGATATATTCAAGTATCAGAAAATATGGGGCGTGCACGAATTCGTAATTTCTTGGCTCACGAGGCTCAATTTCAATATCTTATTTTTATGGATTGTGACGCAGAGGTTTGTTCCGATACATTTTTACAAACATATTATACCTATTGCACCAATACTGTTTTAGTGTGTGGTGGTACTGCATACGATTCTCAAAAAACCGAAAAAAATAAAATGCTTCGTTGGCGTTATGGATTACAACGTGAGCAAATATCGGCACGCCAAAGAAACACACGTCCCAATGCAAGTTTTTCTACCTTTAATTTTTTGATTTCAAAATCAATAATTATTCAAATTCCTTTTAATGAATCTATACGAGAATATGGGCATGAAGACACATTATTTGGATTTGAATTACATAAACACGGATACAAAATACTGCATATAGATAATCAATTAATTCACAAAGGATTAGATGAGAATGCTGTTTTTGTTGAAAAAACAAAACGGGCAATAGAGGGATTATTTACATTATTACACAATCCGGCAATAGACCAAGCATTTTTTAGTGATATTACGTTGGCTCGTTTCTATAGTAAAGTTATCCAATATCGTTTACGAACTTGTATTAAACTAATATTTATACTAACACAACCGCTTATAAAAGCATTTCTTATTGGGGGGACTGCACCTATGCGAGTATTTGATTTTTTTAAATTGGGGTATATGTGTACACTTTCTTGAAATATATAAGTCTAAATATTCATGAATTTTTACAACAATAAATTGTCAAAATGAATCTTTATTCGTTTTTTTGCACTTTCATTATAAATATCAGAATATGAATATAGACAGTATAATTGTAGATAAAGTAATAGAGGCTGTAAAAGCATTATATAATGTTGATATTGAAACATCTGCAATACAAATACAAGAAACACGTAAAGAATTTGAAGGAGACAAAACAGTTGCCGTATTTCCGTTTGTGAGATTTTCAAAAAAATCGCCGGAGCAAACAGCGGCAGAAATTGGTGATTATTTGCAAAATAGTGTATCGCATATACAATCATATTCAGTAGTAAAAGGTTTTTTAAATATATTGTTATCGCATTCATATTGGATAGAAATTTTACAACAAGCTATTGAACAAGGCGAAATGTATGGAACAAAACCTATTACAGCCGATTCACCGGTTGTGATGGTAGAATACTCTTCGCCCAATACCAATAAGCCATTGCATTTAGGACATATTAGAAATAATTTATTAGGATATGCTATAGCTCAAATACTTGCAGCAAACGGCAATAAGGTAATAAAAGCAAATTTGATAAACGACAGAGGTATCCATATTTGCAAATCAATGATTGCCTGGAAATTGTATGGCAATGGAGAAACACCTCAAAGCTCGGGACTCAAAGGCGATCATTTAGTAGGAAAATACTATGTATTGTTTGATACTACCTATAAAAAACAAATTCAAGAATTACAAGCTCAGGGAAAAACAGAAGACGAAGCAAAACAAGAAGCGCCAATAATGCTTCAAGCTCGTGAATTACTGGTAAAATGGGAAGCCAACGATGCTGAAACCATAGAATTGTGGAAAACTATGAATAATTGGGTATATGATGGATTTAATACAACATATACGCGTATGGGAGTTTCATTTGATAAGATGTATTATGAATCGCAAACATATTTACTCGGTAAACAAGTTGTAATTGACGGTTTAGCTGCTGGAGTACTATACAAAAAAGACGATGGTTCTATATGGGCAGATTTAACCGACGAAGGATTGGATCATAAATTACTACTTCGTCCCGATGGAACATCAGTATATATGACACAAGATATTGGAACTGCAATAGAACGATTCCGAGAATTTGGCGATATGCAGGAACTTATTTATGTGGTAGGAAATGAGCAAAATTATCATTTTCAAGTATTGCGATTAATTCTTAAAAAATTAGGCTATAATTGGGCAGATAGAATTTATCACATGTCATACGGAATGGTAGAATTGCCCGAAGGAAAAATGAAATCGCGCGAAGGAACCGTAGTTGATGCCGATGATTTGATGGAGAGTATGTTGCAAGATTCTATTGCTATATCAAATGAATTGGGAAAACTCTCGGGTTTAACGCCGCAAGAAGCTGCAATAGTGCATGAAACTATAGCACAAGGAGCATTGAAATACTTTATATTAAAAGTAGAACCTCGCAAAACGATGTTATTTAACCCCAAAGAATCTATAGATTTTAATGGGAATACCGGACCATTTATACAATACACGTATGCTCGTATTTCTTCGGTTTTGCGTAAAGCAGCTCAAAACAATATTGATATTTCTGCAATTGTGCCTTATATAGAATGTAATGATAAAGAACGCGAAGTGTTAAAGCAATTATCGCGTTATTCCGAAGTAATTGAAATAGCAGGGAAAGAACATGCACCTTCACATATTGCTAATTTTGTATATGATTTGGTTAAAGTATATAATCAATTTTATCATGATTGTAGTATATTAAATGAAGAGTTTGAAGATATTCGATTGTTCCGATTACAATTGTCAAAACAAGTGGCATGTACTATACAATCTGCTATGAGATTACTTGGTATACAAGTACCCGAACGAATGTAATATTTTTTTGTAAATATTTTTTTCTATTGTCAAAAATTGACAACTATAGATAGTTTATTTGTACCATAATAATTGGTAATATTATAAATAATAGAAATCATGGACAATAGACATTTAATTAATTTCTGCATTGCAGGTTTTTCATTCTACAATGGAGTAGATGTGTTTGAAGAACTAAAAATTGGTACAGAATTGCAACTTTAAGCCGAAGAAAATAACAAATTTGATCCGTATGCGGTTATTGTTTTTTACAATGGGCATAAACTTAGTTATCTTCCGCGTCAGCTAAACAAAGAATTACACAAATTTATGATAATGGGATATAATGATATTTTTATTACAACCATTAATCGTGTAAGTCCCGAAGAACACCCCGAAAATCAAATAGGAGTGTTAGTGAGAATAAAAGAGAAAAGAAAAAAACGTGAATAACCAATCTATGTTATAATTAGCTTTGAGGTAGGATTTTGCTTCTATAATTAGATTCTCATCCTGCCTCAATTTTTCTAAAACAAAAAAAGGGTAACTGATTGCTCAATTACCCTTAGTATGTCGGGGCGGCAGGATTCGAACCTGCGACCTCCTGGTCCCAAACCAGGCGCGATAACCGGACTACGCTACGCCCCGAATGTATTAATATGATATTTTCTTTTTTACTCTAAAAAAAGGTTGCCTCTGCGACCTTCCCTATTCCCTATCGAGACGCGATATGCGTACAACACTACGTCCCGTTGCTTAAAAAAGCAGTGCAAAAGTAATGGTATTTTCTAAATTTACAAATGTTTTACAAAAAAAATATCTGTGTATTTCAAAATATTTTATGTGTTTGTTTTAAGGCATTTTTGTACTTTTGCCTGATTAATGCATATGTATGGATATTTCATTACTTAAAGACATTGTTATACTTCTTGTAATTTCCACAATAGTTAATGTAGCTTTTGTACGAATTAAAGTACCTACTATTGTTGGTTATTTACTTACCGGTATTTTGCTTGGACCACATTTACTTGGAGTAATAGAGGCTCAACATGAAATTGAAATGATTGCAGAAATAGGGGTGGTGCTCTTATTGTTTACTATTGGAATGGAGTTTTCACTTAAGCATTTACTTAAAATTAGAAAAGTAGTATTTCTGGGAGGTTTGTTTCAAGTATTTGTTACCGCGATTATTTTTATGTTTGTTACAAAATTATATGATTTATCGTGGCAAACAGGATTATTTATAGGTTTTTTGGCGGCATTAAGTAGTTCTGCATTAGTACTCAAGCTACTACAAGAACGTTCGGAACTTACTTCAAACTATGGACGCACTACGCTTGGAATTCTTATTTTTCAAGATTTAATGCTTGTCCCGTTATTGCTTTTTACTAATTTTTTAGGAAGCGAATCAACCAATTTAACCTATGAATTATCGGTGTTAACCATAAAAATGGTTATAATAATAGCTTTTGTGTATATAGGAAACAGATGGCTTATTCCTAAACTGTTACATGTAGTGGCACTGCTCAAAAATCAAGAATTGTTTATGCTTGCAATTTTTATGATTTGTATGGCGGTTTCATTGGTTACATTTCAGTTGGGTATGTCACTTGCATTTGGTGCGTTTTTGGCAGGTTTAATGATTTCTGAATCTGAATATAGTCATAATGCATTTGGTAATCTTATTACATTCAAAGACATTTTTACCAGTTTTTTCTTCATATCTATAGGTATGATGCTGGATATGTCATTTGTGTTTGATAATTATTTGATTGTCCTAATTAGTGTATTATTGGTTTTATGTATTAAAACTATAGTTGGTGCTGCTACCGGTTTTATTTTGGGACACACATTTAGAGGAATTGTCATGATTGGTTTTGCATTGTGTCAAGTTGGTGAGTTTTCCTTTATTTTAGCAAAAATTGGTTTCAAAACATATATCATTAATAGTTTCTATTATCAATTGTTTTTGGCTGTTTCTGTTATTACTATTACAGTAACACCATTCATAATGAATATATCAATGTCGGTTGCCAATATATTGTTAAAATTACCTTTACCCAAAGTACTTATAGATGGTTTGTTCCCGCTTCAAGAAATTGAAATTCCTCATATGACGAATCATGTGGTAATAATTGGTAAGGATTCTACAGCATTGAAACTTTCTATTATGGCTAAACATATTCAAATGCCTCATGTGTCGGTTATATTTGATCCTACTATTGTTCGCGATAAACTTAAAAATGGTGATGTTGCTATATATGGCGACGCTATTAATTTACCTATTTTACATAAAGCTCATGTAGAATCTGCCGATATTGTAATAATATCGGTTGGGAGCGCAGTACCAACTATGGCAATTATAGAAAGTGTACGTAAATTAAGTAAAACAGCTTATATTATAGTGCGAGCACAACATGTTGAAATGGTAGAACATTTTTATAAATTAGGTGCCGACCAAGTTATTCCACAAAGCTTTGAATTGGCCATAGATTTGTTTCACAGAGTATTAAGTAAACGACTTATTCCTTTGAAAGAAACCAATAGAATAATTTCGAGTATTCGTAGTGATTATTTAGGTGTGTATAGCGACAAAGATTTGCAACATCAAGCATCAATACTCGAAGAGTTATCGCATATTGAAATAAGTGCCATAAAAATAGAAGAACATTCTGAATTAGTAGGAAAAACATTGCAAGATTCGGAATTGCGTAAGCGAACAGGTGTAACTCTACTTGCAATTAAACGTGGTAAAACAGTAATAGAACACCCTAATTTACAATTTATATTCGCATGCAATGATGTTGCGTTTGTTCTGGGAAGTCCCGAACAAGTGAATGCTGCATCTGAGATTTTTAGTGTGTAAAGAATTATTTCTTTTTTCCTCGAGCTGCTTGCAGAGTATTCATAAGTAAAGAGCAAATAGTCATAGGTCCTACACCACCAGGTACTGGTGTTATATAACTACAAAGAGGTGCTACTTCATCAAATTTTACATCA
Organism: Bacteroidota bacterium; assembly: GCA_029266015.1. Classification (GTDB taxonomy): domain Bacteria; phylum Bacteroidota; class Bacteroidia; order Bacteroidales; family UBA1715; genus MWCJ01. The sequence goes on along the minus strand of JAJUFK010000093.1, from coordinate 1,234 downwards.
CCTTTTAATTTCCAACCCGATTTTGTTTCGTTAGAAGCTACGCGAGTTGTACCAACATCTATTACAACGGCACCGGGTTTTACCATATCGGCTGTGACAAATTCGGGTGAACCAATTGCTGCTATTAATATATCGGCACGTTTACATTCTTCTGCTAAATGTTTTGTGCGACTATGACAAACTGTAACAGTACAATCGCCTGGATATCCTTTCTGTGCCAACATAACACTGAGCGGTTTTCCTACTATATTACTTCTTCCTATAATTACACAGTGTTTTCCTGCTGTTTCTATATGATAATATTTTAATAATTCTAAAATACCTGCAGGTGTAGCCGATTTAAAAGAAGGTAACCCAATCATCATTTTTCCGACATTTATTGGGTGAAATCCGTCTACATCTTTGTCGGGTGAAATAGCTTCTATTACTTTTTGTTCATCAATATGTTTGGGTAGTGGCAGTTGTACAATAAATCCGTCAATATCTTTATTTGCATTGAATTCGGCAATTGTGTCGAGCAATGCATCTTCAGAAATATCTTCGTCAAATGTTTTGAGTGTTGAGGCAAATCCTACTTGTTCACAAGCTTTTACTTTGTGGTTTACATAGGTTATACTGCCACCGTCGGTTCCAACTAAAATAGCTGCCAAATGTGGAATCTTTCCACCTTGCGATTGAATTATTGTAACTTCGTCAGCAATTTGTTGCTTAATTGCATCACTTACTTTTTTGCCGTCTATTAATTCCATAGTATTACATTTTTAAACCGGGCATTAAATTTTGCATCATCTTATTACCTTTTGCCCCTTGCATCATTTTCATCATTTTTCGAGTTTCATCAAACTGTTTTATTAGTTTGTTTACTTCTTGAATACTTGTACCGCTTCCGTCGGCTATCCGTTTTCGTCGGCTACCATTAAGAATTATTGGGTTTGCACGTTCTTCAGGAGTCATAGAATATATAATTGCTTCTATACCTTTAAACGCATTGTCATCTATATCAATATTTTTAAGCATTTTACCCATTCCCGGAATCATGCTTGCCAAATCTTTGAGGTTACCCATTTTTTTGATTTGTTGAATTTGGCTCAAAAAGTCTTCAAAATTGAATTGGTTTTTTGATATTTTTTTTTGCAGTTTTCGTGCTTCTTCTGCATCATATTGTTCTTGAGCTCTTTCAACTAACGATACTATATCGCCCATACCCAAAATGCGGTCGGCCATACGTTCGGGG
>JAJUFK010000179.1 GCA_029266015.1 Bacteroidota bacterium | reverse complement strand
TCTGTTCATATTCCCGTGTCATTTGTGTGTGGATATGATATATACCCTTTGCAGACCATGGACGAAACCGAAGCATTTTTACAAGAAGCGGTTGAAAAAAACTATGTATTGTTTTTTGAACACGATATTCAAGTAGAGTGTTGTGATTTAATACAAACCCCCAAAGGTGTTGCAATAGGTAATGTATTCACATTAGAGGAGTTTAAAGCATCTGTTAATTAGATTTTTTTAAGATTCCTCGATCGGGTATTTTTTTGAACATTTGTAAATCATAGATGAAATAGGTACATATAAAACCAAAAATTGCCCCGGCATATACATCTATATAAAAATGTTGTAACATATATATTCTTGAATATGCAATGCTTATAGCATATAGTAATAAAAGTATGTGGTATGTTTTGTTGCTTGTAAATCTGCTGAGTATAGCTGTAAGTCCAAATGCTGACATTGTATGCCCCGAGGGAAATGAATTATGACGAGCGTATGTAAATCCATCAATTATGTGAAAAAACTGATTATGAGGTATTTCTGCTGTTGGACGAGGGTATCCTTGAAAAATAATCTGTTTCAATACTACACTTGTTATCAAAATTATAATTCCGCTTAATGCAATCATTGAAGCTTTGCGATACGAGTAGAATACACAAATACAAGTACATATAACAAATATTCCACCTAATGCAGTGTTTGTATAATACATGAAGAATACATCAAGCAGGTCATTTGTACAATATTTGTTTATAATTAGTACAATATCCCATTTGTTATAAATTATAAGAGGAATAATACCACAAACAATACATATAAGTATTATTTTATTGTACAGAGGTTTCCATAGAGTGTGTATCCAAGTACTGTTCATGTAGATTAGTGAGTTTGTATGATATTGTATACAGAATCTCGTTCTATAGCTTTTCGTCCAACGGCATGTATTAATGCTACCATTTGCTCTTCGGTTAGGGTAGGGTGAGTATCTTCTGCTCCTGCCATAGAATATATTTTTGTAGAATCGTTTATAGTACCGTCAAAATCGTTAACACCAAATTCCAATGTCATTTGAGAAAGCTCTTTGCCCAACATAGGCCAATATGCTTTTATATTTTTAAAATTATCAAGAAATATTCTACTTATAGCAAAATTTCGTAAATCTTCACTCCACGGAACTTCGTGTTCAATACCTAAATAATTATTTTCTTTTTTATATTTAAGGGGTATAAATGCTTGAAAACCATTTGTTTTATCTTGCAAATTTCGTAATCTGTTTAAATGGTCAACTCTGTGTTCAAATTTTTCAATATGACCATATAGCATTGTAGCATTGGTTGGAATTCCTGTTTTATGTGCAGTTTCATGAATTTTGAGCCAACGTTCACTCGATGTTTTGGTAGGACAAATAATTTTGCGTAATGATTCGTCAAAAATTTCGGCACCGCCGCCGGGCATAGTTTGTAGTCCTGCGTCTTTTAATTTTTGAAGAATTTCTGAAACAAAAAAACCGCTTTTTTTTGCCATAAAATCAATTTCAACTGCTGTAAATGCTTTGATTTGGATAGAAGGTCGTATGTTTTTTATAGCAGTAAGCAAATCACAATAAAAATCAATACCTCTGTCAGGATGAACACCACCAACTATATGCACTTCGGTTATTGCATGTTCCGGAATTTTGGTAATTATTGCAAGCATTTCGTCTATTGACATTTCCCAACAGAGAGGGTCACCTTTTTTCTTGGAATATGAACAAAATGTGCAATTGTGAATGCAGATATTTGTAGGCTCTATATGAATATTTTTGTTGAAAAATACTATATTTTCGTTTTTTTGAAAACGCACAAAATCGGCTAAAGCACCTACAAAAGCAAGTTCTCCTTGTTCATACAATAATAAGCAGTCTTGAGTAGTGATTCGTTGGTTCTGTAAAACTTTATGAGCTATTGTTTGTAATTCTTGTGAAACCGCTGTTTCATTCAGTGCTAATAATACATCGTCGTGTGTCATGCCTACCCCTGTTTATAAAATCCGTGTACAAATATAAACAAAATTGTTTATGCAGAATTGGTAATTCAAAATTCTTTATAAATCAACTAGTTCAATAGGTGATAGGTAATATTTATTGATAGTATTTTCCCGTATATTAAAAGCATGTAGTAACAATAAAAAAAGGCTGCTTGATATTTTCAAGCAGCCTTATTTATATGTTCTTATTTTAGTATTAGATAATTGGTTTCATTGCAGTCATTGCAGCACGAAGTTCTTCACCACAAATTTCAATATCGTGGTAACGAATAGCTTCGTTTATTTTAACTAATTCCATATTATCTACTTTGTTATTTTTGCCCGCATTGTATTCTTTACCAATAACATCGGTATCAATTTTACTCATAAAATCAGCTAATAAAGGTTTACAAGCATGGTCAAACAAATAGCAACCGTATTCTGCAGTGTCAGAAATTACACGATTCATTTCATATAATTTTTTACGTGCAATGGTGTTTGCAATAAGAGGAGTTTCGTGTAAAGACTCGTAGTATGCTGATTCAGGTTTCATGCCGGACTCAGTCATAAGTTCAAATGCTAATTCTACTCCTGATTTTACAAATGCAACCATAAGTACACCTTTGTCAAAATATTCTTGTTCACTAATTTCAACATCGGCAGCAGGAGTTTTTTCGAAAGCTGTTTCTGCTGTTGCCGCACGCCAAGTTAAAAGATTTTTGTCGCCATTTGCCCAGTCTTCCATCATGGTTTTAGAGAAATGACCTGAAAGGATGTCGTCTTGGTGTTTTTCAAATAAAGGACGCATTATTTGTTTTAATTCTTCTGCTAAGTAATAAGCTTTAATTTTAGCAGGATTTGATAAACGATCCATCATATGAGTTATACCACCTATTTTTAAAGCTTCGGTAATAACTTCCCAACCGTATTGTACAAATTTAGAAGCCCAACCTGCATCTATACCTTTTTCAACCATTTTGTTGAAACACAAAATAGAACCTGTTTGTAATAATCCACAAAGTATTGTTTGTTCACCCATTAAGTCAGATTTTACTTCGGCTACAAATGAAGAATGTAATACACCGGCTTTGTGGCCACCTGTTCCAACGCAGTATGCTTTAGCTATTTCTAAACCATCACCGTTAGGATCATTTTCGCGGTGAACAGCAATTAACGTAGGCACACCAAAACCACGTAAAAATTCTGCACGTACTTCAGAAGCAGGAGATTTTGGAGCAACCATAATTACCGTAATGTCTTTACGTATTTGCATTCCTTCTTCTACAATGTTAAAACCGTGAGAATATGATAAGCATGCTCCTTTTTTCATTAAAGGCATGATATGATTTACAACAGGAGTATGGTATTTATCGGGAGTTAAATTTAATATTAAGTCACCTTGAGGAACTAAATTTTCGATAGTATCTACTACAAAGTTATTGTTTTTTGCATTTTGATATGAAATTTGATTTTCATCAATTTCTATTTTACGTAATGCATACGACACATCAAGTCCGCTGTCGCGTAAGTTAAGACCTTGTGCCAACCCTTGTGCACCACATCCTACAATTACAATTTTTTTGCCTTTAATGTACTCAACTCCTTTATCAAATTCTGAGCTGTCCATAAAATCACACTTTCCTAATTCAATTTTTTGAAGACGGAATGGTAATGAATTAAAATAATTTGCCATGTTTATTATTGTTTTAATGTTATTACTAGTAATACAATCAACTGAATGATTTTAGACTACAAAGCAACACTTTTTTTTGATAATTATAAATGAAAATATTACTTTTTTTTGGTATTTTTCATGGATTTTTGTTTTTTAACAAATAGTATGGATAGTGTCTAATTATTTCATATTAGCTTTTTTAAGCTCATTTTCTCTGTAAAATAAAGGGGTAATTTTCATGTATTTTTTAAAAAATTTAGTCATATACGAAATGTCATTAAAGTGGAGATGTTCGGCTATGTGTCCTATGCTCATATCGGTATGAAGAAATAGTCGCTTAATTTCAATTAATCGTTTTTCTTGAATAATAGAACTTGTTGATTTTCCGGTTATTTGTTTTACTATTTGACTGAGATGATTTGGCGTAATAGCTAATTGTTTTGCATAATACTCAATAGAATGATTGTAAATGTAGGTTTCTTCTAATGCCAGTAAAAATTTTTTTACAATAATTTGACTTTTTTTTGGGGTATATGTAGCAGTGTTTTTAGTATATAATTGATTGCAGGTTAGTAAAATAAGTTGTAAAATAGTGTGAATAACTTCCATGTTTGTAATATTACCTGCGGATTCATTATATGCACGAGCAAATAATTCTTTTAAAAATGTAAAGTCCGATGAGTTTGTTATATATAAAGGCGGATTTGATTGTTCAACAGAAAAAAAGAATGGGAACTCTAATAATTTATTTTTATTAAAGTCAAATAAAGCATAAAATTCGGTAGTAAATAAGAAAATAAATCCATCAATATCTTGAGATAATTCAAGTTTGTGAGCTTGTCCGGGAGATAGAAAAAAAACACAGGGAGGATTAATAGTATATGTATTAGAATCAATTATATGAAATCCAGAACCTTTTTGTAAAAATAATACTTCGTAAAAATCATGACGGTGTGGGTATGCTACTTGAAAATGCCTGTTTGTATCAAATGGTTCAACTTGAAAGTATGAGTTGAAAACATTGCTTTGTATAAATGATTGTAAACTGTAAACAGGAATTTTATTGTTATTTTTTGAACCATTCATACGTTGTTATAAAAAAAATAGTTTCATTTTTTGTAAAAATTGTTTTATTTAATCAATATTTTATATCTTTGAACACAATATTTTGTAGGGTATAATTTTAATATGTAAATATAATGAAATACTTTATTATTTCAATTTTCTTTATTTTTTCAGTATTTTTTGCAAATGCACAATCACCGCAATTGCGACAAAAACTGCAAGATGCTGAATATTTCTTTTTAAACGAGGATTATGAACAAGCCCTTAAAATGTACAAAGACATTTTAAAAATGGATCCTAAAAATTTTAATGTAAATTATAAAATAGGATTATGTTATCAACGTATGCCATTTGAAGCAGGACGTTCAATTCCATATTTACAAAAAGCTGTAACCGGTATTTCAAAAGCCTATGTAGAAGGTTCAATTACCG
>JAJUFK010000060.1 GCA_029266015.1 Bacteroidota bacterium | reverse complement strand
ATCAAATCAAAAAATCAAAGAACGCTTATATTGTGCTGATATATATATTATTACAAAATATTTTTAAAAGTTAACGCATCACCAGTGATATGAAATATTAAATATGAGATATTAGATTAGGGGTGAGGTATCAGAATTTTAACACAATATCTTATACCTTATATCTACTATTTTTCTTATTTTTGTTTCACATAAAAAAAGCAGCAAATTATGGCAAAAACACTCATGCATGATAAAAGTATAGATTTTGCAATTCGAATTGTAAAACTTTCTCAATATCTTTGTGCAGAACATAAAGAATTTAATCTTTCAAAACAATTAGTACGAAGCGGCACTTCAATTGGAGCAATGATTCGTGAAAGTGAATATGCCGAAAGTATTGCTGATTTTATCCATAAATTCTCAATTGCTCAAAAAGAATGTAATGAAACTATGTATTGGTTAGAATTACTCTACAAAACAAATTACCTTACATTACCGGAATATACTAGTATTTCGCAACAATCAACAGAACTATTAAAAATGCTCACAACAACTATCAAAACATGCAAATCAAAACTACCAAAAAACAACTAATATCTAAAACCTAATATCTAATATCTAATATCTAATATCTAATACCTCATACCTAACATCTAATATCTACCATGTTTTTCTCCATCATAATCCCCACATACAACCGTGCACACATTCTCCCCCACACTATTGCAAGCGTGCTGGCACAAACCTACACCAATTGGGAGTGTATAATTGTAGACGATGGCAGTACAGATACCACAAAATAAAAATAATTAATTCTTTTCTTTGATAACGAATAAAATTTAGTATATTTGTTCTTTAACAAAGAAAGATAATGCAAAAAGAGAAATTACAAGAAATTTTATTAGACCAAAGAGAATCATTTCTTAGAGAACGCTATATCATTAATCGCGATATTAATTTGGAACCTTATATATCAACTTCACAAGTTGTTATAATTTCCGGCGTGCGAAGATGCGGCAAATCAACGTTATTGTATTCAATCAAACAAATAATGCAAATACCTAATTCGAAATTTTGTTATTGTAATTTCGATGACGAACGGATTATTCCCGAAAATGACATATTAGAACAAATCTATCGCACTCATATAGAAATGTTTAATGAAGAGCCAATATTCTTTTTCGATGAAATTCAAACAATTCCATTGTGGGAGAAATTTGTAAATAGAATGCACGAAAAAGGCAATAAACTTTTTGTTACCGGTTCAAATTCAACCCTGTTAAGCTCCGAAATTGGAACCTCGCTTACAGGGAGAAACAAAATTTTACAACTGTTCCCTTTTTCATTTAAAGAATTTTGCCGATTTAAACAACATTCTTACAATATTGCACAACTTTCTACAACAGAAAAATCGAGACTATTATATGATTTACACTCATATATGGAAATTGGTGGATTTCCTATTGTTGTTAAAGAAAATGATATAGAAATCATACATAATTGGTTTCAGGATATTCTATATAGAGATATTATTAGTAGATTTAAAATTCTTCAACATGTCGAAATTAAAATTTTAGCATTATTTTTAATTTCTAATACGAGTAAAATATTTTCGTATGCTACATTACAAAAAATATCGCACATAAAAAGTTTAAGTTCAATAAAAAATTACTTGCACTATTTTGAATTAAGTTATATGTTTTTTTATGTGAAAAAATTTGATTTTTCTGTACAAAAACAAATAAGTAATTCAAAAAAAGTGTATTCAATTGATACAGCACTTTGCAATAAATTAGGATTTAAATTTTCAGAAAATAAAGGGCGATTATTAGAAAATATGGTTTTTTTGGAACTCCTGCGACAAAAAAAAGAAATATATTATTATGCAAATAATAAAGAATGTGACTTTATTGTTAAACAGGGGATTCAAATAGAACAAGCAATACAAGTAGTATATGAACTAAATCAAGAAAATTACGAACGAGAATTACAAGGATTACTCTATGCTATGAATGATTTGCAGATATCGAATGGACTTATTATTACTTTTGACGACAATACCTTTCCGTTAAACACCCCCGAAAATGTAAAGTGCATAAGTATATGGCGTTGGTTTTTTGAAAATAATTATTAATTATCAATAGTTAATTATTAATGATACATGAAAGAACATGTTTTTAAGAATAAATCACGTAACTTTGCAATACGAATTGTAAAATTATATCAATATTTGAATACTGAAAAGAAGGAATTTGTTTTATCAAAACAACTCTTACGTTCCTGGTTATCAGTTACAGCTATGGTGCATGAACCTGTTTCCGGAATATACTAGTATTTCGCAACAATCAACAGAACTATTAAAAATGATTACAATAACAATTAAAACATGCAAATCAAAACTACCAAAAAACAACTAATATCTAAAACCTAATATCTAATATCTAATACCTCATACCTAACATCTAATATCTACCATGCTTTTCTCCATCATAATCCCCACATACAACCGTGCTCACATTCTCCCCCGCACTATTGCAAGCGTGCTGGCCCAAACCTATACCAATTGGGAGTGCATTATAGTTGACGATGGCAGTACCGACAATACCAAAGAACTGATAGCATCATACACCGACCCTCGTATTCGCTACATATACCAAACAAACGCCGAACGCAGTGCTGCCCGCAACAATGGTATTCGCAATGCACAAGGAGAGTATATTTGCTTTTTGGATAGTGATGATGAGTATTTACCGCAGCATTTGGAGGTGCTAAATCGTGAGATTTTAATAATTAATTCTACTATACAAGCAATGTATTTCACAAATGCGGTTTTCTCTCAATCAGGCAATATATGGAAACCTGAATTTGCTAAATTACGAGCAGAACATGAATTAAATTATATGCTCAACAATCCAATCATACCGGCACGAGTATGTATTCATTCGCATATTTTACAACATGTTCAATTTCGTGAAGATATTGTAATTGTAGAAGATCAGGTTTTGTGGGCAACTATAGCTATGCATTACCCCGTATATCATATTCAGGAATATACTGTCCGCTATCATCTGCATGAAGATAATTCGGTAAATTGGAAAAAAAATTGTTTTACTCCCCGATTACAAGGATTACAGAAATTTTTTGAACAAGAAGATGCTCGCAAACATATACCCAAATCAAAACGCAACGAAATGTTGAGTGATTGCTATTTCGGCATTGCACGTTTTTATTTGCATAACAATCAATATTGGAATATGTGTAAAAACTTAATTCTTTCTATTATTCAAAAGCCATTTCATCCACAAACAAAGGCAAAGGTACATATGATGATATTCCCAAAGAAGCATAGTATGAGTGAAAGAGTAACTAAGTGACCGAGTGACTAAGTGACTAAGTATCTAATTGACTCAGTCACTCGGTCACTCAGTCACTTAGTCACTTAAATTCTTGATTACTAAAAAACTTTTATATATTTTTGCACTGCAACACATATAATAATTCTTATGAAAATTGAAAAATTTGAAGATTTAATTGCTTGGCAAAAAGCACAGTCTTTTACTGTTCTCATATATAAAGAATTTGCACATATTAAAGATTATAGTTTCAAAGATCAAATATGCAGAGCTTCGGTATCAATATCAAACAACATAGCCGAAGGGTTTGATAGAGGTTCAAAAAAAGAGTTTATACGGTTTTTATGTATTGCACATGCTTCGTGTAGTGAAGTTAAATCAATGCTATATCTCGCAATGAAATTAGAATATTTTTCTCAAGAAACAATGAATACCTATCTTACACTTGGGAATGAAATTTCTATAATTATTCGTGGATTAATCTCTGCTTGTAAAAAAAATGTATAGTTTCATCAATAATTGTATATTTGTAGGATATAAGTGAGAGAGTGATCAAGTGACCGAGTTACTTAGTTACTTTATCACTTGGTTACTTAGACACTTGGTCACTTAGATACTTTTTTATGAAACAATTTTTTCTAAAAATATATAACTACCCATTACTAACTCCCGAGCAAACAAATGCCAATCAAAAACGTGCACGCGATTGTGAATGGAATGCTATTGAACCATATATTCAAAAAGGCGCTTTTTTAGATGTTGGTTGTGGTGCCGGATATAGTATGTATAAAGCCCAACAAATAGGCTGTGAAGTATTTGGTATAGACCCCGACCCTCAGGGGCATGGCGTTGGAAGAAGAAATTCTGATTTTATTGTTCCAATAGGAACTATTACACAAGGATTTTCGGAACAATTACCATACAACGACAATACATTTAATACCGTTTACACATCACATGTGCTTGAACATGTTACAAGTATTGAGCAATCGTTACAAGAAATTAAGCGTGTGTGCAAAAATAATGGAATTATAATAATAGGCGTGCCAACAGCAACCATGGCATGGATTAATTGGTTTACACAACTTATGTTTACTACGCATCATAAAATTGTAAATACATTATTTTCACCTTTTATTAATACCGGAAAAACATTTTGGTGGGAAATTTTTATACCACGTTCGCATTCATTCCCACACAAAAAAACGGTAATTTCAGATATTATACATTACTCAACAAAAAAATGGAAATCTCGTATTGAAAAACAATTTGAAATTATACACATTATAAAACCTTGTCTATATCCCTATCCCGAATATCGGCAATTATTTAGCCTTCGAAAAAACAAATATTGTTCAAGTTCTGTTTTTTTTATTTGTAAACAAACATGATTCAAAAAATAAAACATACAATAACATCATGGTTTTGGGTAATTTCTTATTCAAAAATAGAAAAATGTATTCATTACAGAAAAGAAAAACCATTTGAACACGCAAAACTTCCCGATAACGAAACTATTAAAAAACATTTTCATAGAGATAACTCTACTCATTATCATGAAGAATTTATATATGAATTTAAAAACGTTATAGTTGAATCTGAATGCGGATATATACTTGAAAATTTTCGCAGAATACATCATACAACCTGCTCTACAAAAAACAGACTCCCATCGGTTTCAAACTATATTTCAAAAAAAATGAGAAGAAAAATTATCTATGAATCTGCCTGTATATTTGATGCACATATCGGCAATAATTATTTCCATTTTTTTTCTGATGTTATTACAAAATTATGGATACTAAAGAAGTATAATCTTGACAGATTACCTTTATTTATTGGTCAAGATGTATATTATTCCACTATTTTTCAATTTTTAATTTCTAATTCTACAATTTCACAATACAATTGGCACGTGCTTGATAATCAACATTTATATACCATAACCAAACAATTATTTGTTTGTAAACCTATGTCATACGATATTACATTATGGCTTCAAACATTATCTCTATTTAAACTACCTGTTTTACAAAATAGAAGAATTTTTGTTTATAGAAATAAAAATACATCTCGTTATTTATATAACACCGAAACAATTTCAAAAATTTTAAAACAATATGGATTTGAATCAATTGATACAAGCAATTTACCAATACGTGAACAAATTAGATATTTTGCCGAATCAAACATAATAATAGGAGTACATGGAGCAGGATTAACAAATATGATGTTTGCATGTCACAATCAACCAACAATAATAGAAATAATACCCGAAAATAGAATAGCATGTCAATTTTACTGGATGTCAACCATGTTTGAATTCAACTATTTTCCTATATTAGGTTCTTCAATTATTCAAAATGAATTTTCGGTTGATACAAACGAATTAGAACAAACAATTTTAAAAATAGTTACATAATGAACAATACAGCTGTAGTAGTAATTACCTGTGATGCTTATAAAAAATATTGGAATATGTTTTACGGATTATTTGTAAAATATTGGCCTAATTGCCCTTATCCAATATATCATATTAGTGAAAATGAAACATATTCACATGAATTAATTGATATACAATGTATACAAACAAAATTACCTCAAAAAGCAAAATATTGGTCAGAAGGAGTTTTAATAGGATTGCAAAACGTAAAAGAACACAATATCATCTTTTTTTTAGAAGATTTCTTTTTGTATCAAACAGTAGATAATAAACTTTTAGATTCTCATATACAATATTTAGATTCACATAATACTATTTCATGTATTCGCTTATTACCTATTCCCAATGGCACAATCGATATTTCTAATGATTATTCAGAACATATTGTTCCCGATTTTAGAATTTCAACCCAAGTTGCTATTTGGAAAAAGAATTATTTGTGTAACCTATTACAAATTGATGAAAATCCATGGGTATTTGAAGATAACGCATCGTTTCGTTCAATGAAATTTTTAGATAAAGTAATAGTAGTTAAAAATCCTAAAAAATATCCAATAGTATATTGCAATGCTGTAATAAAAGATAAAATTACAAGAAAAGCAATTGAAATCTGCAACAAAGCACATATACCCCATTCATTTAATAAAACTGAAATTTGTTCAAGAATTGAAGAATTTTATTGGAACTCAAAAAATATGACAATTCGAAAAATAATTGATTTTATTGATTATAGAATAATTAAATTTAAACATATATGGTGAATATAAAACATATAATCAAACAATTTTTGCCTTATGGATTTGTAAATAATTTACAAAGAAAAAGTCTTTCAAATTATACTTTTAAATTACAATTTGAAGAGTTTAAACAATTAGTTACCGATAATAGATTTGAAATCTCTTGGCAAGATATCTATCCGTGTTTACATGACAATACTAAAGAAACTGATTACGATCCACACTATTTGTATCATCCTGCATGGGCAATTCGCAAATTAATTAAAATTGCACCATCAAAACATGTTGATATATCAAGTTCTCTTTATTTTAATGCATTCGCATCATCGTTATTTCAAATTGATTTTTATGATTACAGACCTGCAAATATTACTCTATCTAACCTACAATGTTTAAAGAATGATCTTACGAAATTAACATTTGAAGATAATTCAATACATTCGTTATCATGCATGCATGTAATTGAACATATTGGACTTGGTAGATATGGAGATCCTATTAATCCAAATGGAGATATTGTTGCAATAAATGAAATAAAAAGGGTTATAAAACCAAATGGTCATTTATTATTTGTTGTTCCAATCGGTTGCAAAGCAAAGATTCAATTTAATGCTCATAGAATATATACATTTGAAATGATTATTACATTATTTGAAGGATTTAATTTACAAGATTTTTCTTTTATAAATGATAATGGAAAATTCATCGAAAACGCATCTTTAAATGATATTGCTAATCAAAAATATGGATGTGGATGTTTTTACTTTATAAAAAAATGATTATTTACCAATCTCTTTTTTTGATAATTCTTTGCATAAAGTAACAATTTTTTTAACAGTAACATTATAATTATTTCGTTCTTTAATTAGATATAATGCAAAAGCGATATTTCTTTTAATATTATTTTTATTTGTAAATAATAGTATTTCTTTAATAGAATACAAAAACTCTTTAAACCAAAAATACCTGGTAATCTTAGGTGTATAACCAAACAAAAAACGTCTATAAAATTGAGTAACATATCCCGAAGAACTCATACCTTTTTGCAATCTTTGTAAATATGTTATTGTTAATCGTTTAGGTTCAATATAATGTTTAAATCGTAATGAATTATTATACCATATATCAAAGCCTGCTATTTGAAATGCAAGACACATTTCACTATCTTCGCCCGATGATAAAGACTTCCCTGTTCTACCTAACGTGAAAAATGTAAATCCTTTAGAAACAATATATTCCCATGCTTTTCGTTGAACAATCATTCCGGCTCCGTATACCACATTCCTAACACCAAATACTCTACCATTGTGTGGAAATTGTTCTCCAACCGCATAAAAATTTTGATATTTTACAAACCATTCCGGGAATTTGATATCTGATACTGCTTCACCATATCCTCCAAGCACTGCAATATTTCTATTGGATTTCAAAATTGGAATTGCTTTTTGGATATAATCCGGAGCTAACCAATTATCATCATCACAAAATAATATATATTCATATTGTGACTCTGCTATTCCTTTAAGACGAGCATTGCTAAGTCCCGGTGTTTTTTCATCAACTATTCGCCAAGGCAACAAAGTAAAACCCTGTAATTCTTTCATTATTATATTACATGACTCATCATTAGAATTATTATTCACTAAAATAAGTTCGCATGCCGTAATACTCGAAATATCTAATGCTTTTATATGTTGCAAGGTTGGCATTAATTTGTTACCGGCATTGTAAAAACAAATAATAATTGATATAGAACTCATGTTATATTAGTATTGTTTTATACAGAGAATACAATATACTAAGAAATTTTATTTTAAAAGATACTTTTTGTCTATACTTTTCTAATAACTCTTTCTTACGTTTTTCAATATTTGTAGAATCTTGCGATGTTTTAGCAGCTTCATGCTCCACCATATACCCCCAATCTTCATTAAAATATACAAACTGAAAATGCACACATGCTTTAAGCATAAATTCATAATCCATACTATAATGATTTTCTGTATTATATACTCCCACTTTAGGATGATTATGAATGGCTTTATGATAAAAATACGCTGCCGGGTTTATTGGATATGGTTCTGTACCCGAGTAAAAATGATAGGCTTGCAGTTTTGAAGGTCTATTTATATAAATTACTTTGCCATTGGCATTTACAAGCTTGCAATTGCCAACAAGCATAATAGGTTTGCTATATCGTTGTATTAATTCTATAATTCTATGTAAGGTAAATGGCATATATCCATCGTCTACATTTAAAAATCCAATATAATCTGCTTGTGCCATTGCAATACCTTTATTCATAGCATCGCACTGCCCGTTATCCGGCTCCGAAATCCAGCGAATATGTGGATAATTTTTAGCATATTGTGTAATAATTTCAACTGTTCCATCGGTACTTCCGCCATCTACAATAATGTGTTCTATATTTGAACAATTCTGTGAAATTACATGCAAAATGCAGGATTCAATAAATCGTATTGAATTAAATGTAGGTGTTATAATTGATAGTTGTATCATATGAACAAAAGTAGTATTTTTATTTTGTTTTTTATACTTGAATTGTAATTTCATGAAAACTCAATTTGACATTCCGCTTTTAGAAAGTGTCTACTCCCAATTAGATAATTATAAAATAATAGAAAACCCCAAATCTAATTCAAACCATGTTATTATAGCATTTTCGGGTAATGGATTGTATTATCCGAATGAAGAACACATACTTCAGAAAAAAATTATTGAAGAAGATTATTATGAATGGTTCAATATTTTGAAAAATGAAAGTTCACAGTACAAAAAAATAATTTTTGTAAGAGATGTAAGAAAAACATGGTACATTGATGGAATTAATAAAACATATAATACTATTGAAAAAGTATTTGAGTTATTACAACAACTTACCTCTGATAATGATGAAATTATATGCGTTGGAAATTCCGCAGGTGGGTATGCCGCTGTTTTATTTGGCTGCTTACTCAATGCACAAAAAATATTTACTATTTCCGGATATGCATTGTTAGATGAAGATATTTGGAATAATCCTGAAAATCCAGCATTAAAAAAAGCATATCACAATTTCCACAATTGGTATGATTTATCAAATTTAATTCACAGTCATAGCAACAACATATTTTATTTTTATCCTAAATATTCAACTATTGATACTGTCCAAAGTGCTTTTTTTAGTAAATTTCCTATACATATTTTTCCAATAGATTCACAAAATCATGGAGAAGGACCTCCGGGTTTTTTATATAATTTCTTTTTTAAAGAAAAAAATGATTCATTAATAAAATTATCTAAAAAATTAGAAGCAGATGCTTGGACTAGACAAAAGCTATTTAAAAAATATTTTGGTTTTAAATATTTATACTACAAATTATTATATAATGTCAGATAGTTTTGAATCATTATTTCTTTTGTAAAATAATTCTTTACTCTATTAATAGAATTTATAGAATATTGATTGCATATATTTGAATTATGTAATAATAAATCAATTCCTATTTTTAAATCTTCAAAGTCCTTATATGCAGCAACATATCCCGTAGTTTGATGTAAAACTAATTCTGGAATTCCTCCGGTATTGAATGTTACAATAGGCAACCCACAAGCCATTGCTTCTAAAATTACTAACGGACAATTATCTGCCAAAGTTGGATAAATATAAATATCGGCAGTAGAATACCACTGTGCCATTTCTAATTCAGTTTGAACATATGGTATATTCAATACATTATTTCTTTTTTCTAAAGATTGACCTCCACCAATATTTATAAATAAAAGATTTGATTCATTACTATATAAGTCAATTAGTTTTTGAATATACCCCCCCCCTTTAAAAGGGTTTGATATACCAAGGTCGGCAGAAAAAAGTATAATAGTTTTTTCTTGTGGCAATCCAAATTTTTCACGAACATTTGCTTTATTATAAGGTTTAAAAATATTTGTATCTATACCATTATAAATTAAAGTACAAGGCAAATGCGATAATATACTTTGCGATACTATATTGTACAACCATTTACTTGGAACAACTATATGCATATCGCATTTCTGATATATTCGTCTCTTTGTATTCCAAATAAATGATGTAGTATCTTTTGTTACCTTTGGATATATTTCTAAATGCGGACAACTACCACAACCAATTTTCCATTTTTCACATTCAAAAGAATTTCCACAATGTCCAGTTACTGCATGCATATCATGTAAGGTCCATACCACGAACTTACGTGATGTTATTTTCGGCAAAATAAATGGTGAAAAATAGCCTTCCCAAGAATGTACGTTATGTAAATGAATAATATCAAATTTTTGAATATGGTTATGAATTTCATATAAACTATCTAAATAAAAAAAATCTTGCCATTGCAAATAATTTTGAGCATCTAACATTAATTTTTGTTTCCTAGAATATTCCCTATTTATTTGAAATACAGAATTGTTATTTGATTTTTTTTTATCAACTAAAAGAATTGAGTTTTCAAAATTATGTAATAAAACATATGCAATTTTTGCTGCCCCTCCTCCAATATCAAATGTATTTATGTACATTATCGAATTATTGTCATTTCTTTTTTTAATTTTATATCGTTTATTAATAAGATATACATAAACTGTAT
>JAJUFK010000281.1 GCA_029266015.1 Bacteroidota bacterium | reverse complement strand
GATTTATATGGATGTGAAGTCACAGATAGTGCTAAAGTTGATGATATATCTGATTTTAGATTAAGCGAAAATAGCAGATATTTAATTTCATGTATAGGTGATTCTGATGGTAAACTGGAAGTAGCTTTAGATAATGGGTATGCTCCATTTACCTATAGTTGGAGTCATAATTCCGGTTTAAATGCTCCTTTAGCTACCGGTCTTGCTAAAGGTGAATATACAGTAACGGTAGTTGATAATAAAAAATGTAAAGTATCATATACATTTGATACCCTACGCGACCCACAAAAAATGAATATTACCTTTACAGAACCTGAACCAATTTTCTGTAATCAAGGAACAGGAACTGTGAGAGCAAATGTAATTGGCGGTCATCCGGGTTATACATATGCGTGGACATATAATGGAATACCACAGCAACCGAAAACGGCCGACATTAAAAATATGCCTGCAGGAACATTTACTGTAGTAGCAAAAGACACCAGAGGTTGTTTAAGTGAAGAGGCTACTTATGTAATGAATCAACCACCAAAAATTCAGGCCCATTTTACTGTTGAACTTACCGGATGTGGTACTCTTGCCAGTACAGGTTCTATAAAACTTGACACTATTATAGGTAATAATCCACCGTATCGTTTCCGTTGGCACAATGAAACTACTACGTCAACGTGGTTTAAAGATAAAACTAATCGAATCAAAACGAATTTACCTGCGGGAGAGTATTTCTTTACTGTATTAGATTCGTTAGGGTTATGTTATAATGTATTTGCTAATTATACTAATCCTATTGTAGTTAGTAGTATTGATACTATTATAACTCATACCCGTTGTAATTATCATACCGATGAGGAATTAAGTGCTAATAAACCTGAAGGTAGTATTGAAATAGTAAGTATTACAACAAAAAGGGGTAATTATAATGATCCTGCAGAATATCAAACTTTATCAAATTTTCCTGAATATACAATTCGTTGGGAAGATTCTCGTAATCAAACAACACGTAAAGCAACTCATTTAGAGCAGAATACAAACGGATATTTTGTAAATCTTACCGGACCAAATCAATGTGTTAGCAGAATGCCTGCCGGTAGAGTTGATGCGTTGATTAATCTTGATGCTAAAATTATGAGTCCTGATGATAATGTATATTCAAAACACACTATTTGTTTAGAAGATTCTATTCAATTAGAAGCAGATGTGCAAGAATCATTCACACATAATTATACCCCTGTAAATACTTCTAAAACATATACATGGAATACAATTGCTGCCAATAAATTATCAGATTTATCGTCAAAAACTGCTAAAACTATTTGGGTAAATCCATTAACGTCATATTACAGAGATAGTTCATTAGTTACTATGTTTTATGAATTTGATGGATGTACATCACCGCTGTCAAATTATGTTATAAATCATTATGATTCTATACAATTTGCATTAGAAGTTCTTGATGTATTTGATAATTATTTGGGAACTGATTCTGTATTTGCTATTCAAAAAGAACAATTTAATATAGTGCCAACCTTAGAGCCATGGTATGTGTTAAAAGATGTAGATTCTGATGGTATTATGTCAATAAATTGGACTTCAAAAAATCCTACAAAAACCGGACAAGGTCAATTGGCAGATACTGTAACAAATGAAGCTTCATATATAGCTTCGAGTAATTATGGTTTAAAATTAACTGCAAAAGAACCAAGTTATTATTTTGCAGAGGCTGTTACTACTCATGGGTGTAAACAAAAAGCAAGTGTATTTGTAAATGTGTATTCAAGTTTATTTATACCTACTGGTATAACACCAAATGGTGATGGACAAAACGATACATGGATTATACCATATTTGTATATGTGCCCAAATGCTGTTGTTAAGGTTTATAATCGGTGGGGAGTTAAAGTCTATGAAAATGAAGGAGAATATTATAAACATCCTTGGAATGGAACTAATAAAAATGGAAAACAATTGCCTATGGGAGCATATTATTATATTATAGAATATAATGACGTAAATAATACTCCGCCACAGGCAGGATCAATTTCTATACTTTATTAAAAATACATGAAACGAATAGTTATATATACTTTTTTATTGATTTTGTCGCTTACTGCATTAGGACAACAAACACCAATGTATACTCTGTATACTTTTAATGATTTTTTAATTAATCCTGCAATAGCAGGAACTAAAAATTTTTATGAGGCAAAAGTAAATAATAGATATCAATTCGCAGGCATAGAAAATGCACCTGTTACTGCATCACTCAGTTTACATGGTAGATATGGTAATTTACCAATGGGAGTCGGTGGTATAGTATATAATGATAGTCAAGGAGCTTTCTCAAAATTCGGTGTTTATGGAGCATATTCATATATTTTGCCAATTGATAATAGGACAGATTTTTCATTGGGAATGAATGTTGGTTTAGTAGAATATAAAATTGATATTTCTCGAATTACGTTCATTGAGCCTGAATATGGAATTGATGAAACATTATACAGATATTTGCGTCCTGATGCTACGTTTGGTGCTTATATAGTGTCTAGAGATTATTATGCAGGATTATCGTTAGATCAATTATTTAACAATAAAATAGAGGTAATAAACGATACATTAGTTATTGATAATTCTACAGTAAACAGAATTACCAGTCATGCTTCTGTAATAGCAGGTACAAAAATGAAATTAAGTTATGGTTTTGTTTTTGAACCAAGTGTAGTGGTTCGTAAAACTGTTAGAACGCCGGTACAATTAGAATTAACAGGATGTTTAACTTACGAAAAATCAGTTTGGGCAGGAGTTTCAGTTCGTACCGGTGATGCTATTGCATTATTACTTGGTTACAATTATCGTAGGCTATTAACATTTGGATATGCTTATGATATTACCTATTCAACTTTACGTAAAGCTTCAAATGGATCACATGAAGTAATGATAGGCGTTAAGTTTAACGAACGATAAATGGGTGCTTTGAAACAGTTTATAGTGTATTTGTTTTGTTTTGTTTTATTTGCTTGTAATTCAGGCAAAAAAAATGAAGTAAACTTTGAAAAAATTCCTGAATCCATAATGGTAAAAATTTTATATGACATTCATTTTCACGATGGTGTTGTGAATTCATATAATAATATGGACAAACCTAATATTTTTTTATCAAAAGAACATTATGAAACAAAGATTCATCAAAAATACGGAT
This sequence comes from Bacteroidota bacterium, assembly GCA_029266015.1. Lineage (GTDB taxonomy): Bacteria > Bacteroidota > Bacteroidia > Bacteroidales > UBA1715 > MWCJ01. The sequence continues at coordinate 130 of JAJUFK010000281.1, read as the reverse complement.
ATTCAGATACTTTGTTTAAAATGAATATTGAGTATTATACTATGAATATGAAAATTAAGGATATATATACACAAGTAATTGATTCTATGAATGCTCAAAAAGCTAAATTGGAACAACGAAGACAACAACG
>JAJUFK010000259.1 GCA_029266015.1 Bacteroidota bacterium | reverse complement strand
AGCATCTATAGTATTAATAAGCCCACCTCTACTTGTATTAATTATCATTACTCCATCTTTCATTTTTTTGAACTGTTGTTTATGCAACATATGCTTAGTAGTTGGATTAAGTGGGCAATGCAACGAAATAATATCGGATTTTTGTAATACTTCATCAAAAGATACATACTGTACCCCATGATTCAGTGCGTCTTGAGATTGATGAACATCATAAGCAAGTAAAGTACACCCAAAACCTTTCATAATTTGAGCAAATGCAACTCCAATTTGTCCGGTACCTATAATCCCTACTGTTTTCTTAAATACATCAAAACCGGTAAGTTTTTCAAGAGAAAAATTATGTTCTCTCACTCTATTATATGCTTTATGCGTTTTTCTATTCAGTGTCAAAATTAAAGCAACCGCATGTTCTGCAACAGCTTGTGGTGAATAAGCCGGAACTCTGTATATTCTCATTCCTAACGCTCGCGCTTTTTCAATATTAACATTATTAAATCCTGCACATCGCAATAAAATTAATCGAATACCTTGTTTTGCAATAAGTTCCAAAGTTTCTTCTTGTAAATAATCATTTACAAACACACACACTGCATCAAATCCCTGAGTAAGAGCAGCAGTTGTAGGATTTAGAGAAACCTCTAAATATTGAATTGTATGATTTGTTTTTGCGATAGATTTATCAAAAAACTCTTTATCATATGTCTTAGTGTTAAACATTGCAATTTTCATAGCAGTAGTATTTTATTGTTTCCATAAATGTACTATATACAAACTATGATTCGCAACCAATCTAATAATTGAGTAATATCAGAATTTATTATACGGTATTTGTGTTATTATACCTTAACACAACACTTATAATCAACTGAATACCAAAATACTATCTATTTTAAAACAAATAATTTAAACGAATATATAATCCACTGCTACCGTCTTGTTTCTGAAACGCTTTGCCGTGTTCAATAGAAATTATAAAATTTTGATTCATTGCTATTTTAAGACCTACCCCAGCCGATGAATGCAATGCTCTGTAAGAATTTGAAAAATACAATTGTTGTTGAGACAAAGGAATGTTTGAAAAATCAATATTAATTGGTTGTAATACTGCTCCGGCATCATAAAAAAGATTGGTAGCTATATATACATTTTGTTTTTTTATTCGAAAAGAAACAAATTTATATCGAAGTTCAAAATTACCAAATATAGTTTGTTTTCCTACAATTCTATTACGCAAAATTCCACGTAAACTTGCCGCTCCGCCTAATCCCTCATTTGTAGCAGCAGTAAGTACTGATGTTTCAATATCAGGCAATATATACCATGGTACCTTACCAAAAACATGCGACTGAAATATTGTTCTATAGGCAAAGATTACACGACGAGGAACCAATGTAATGTATTGACGATGACTTATATTGCATATTCCAAAACTTGTATAGGAATTCAGAAATTGAGGATACACGGTAAACACTGCTTCTGTCCAAATTCCACGACTAGGATTTGATTCTACATCACGCGTATCATACAATAACCCACATTTAGCATTGGTAACTATACCTCCCGATGATTGTTCTTTTGGAATTATATTCCATAGAACATACTTATCATATAATATAGAGTCGGAAGGTATATAATTTTCAATTGATTTTCCCCTATTTATTTTTGCAAAATTAGGTCTGTCAATACTAATTTTTCTATACTGTAAAGCTGCTATCCAACCTAAATACGGAATAATCGTTTTTCCTTGAAAATCTGCTTTTACCCGTATCATTGTTCTGCGTATATCATAAAAATATGAACCTACATATGTGAGTGATTGTGGGTCAATCCACAATGCATTGTACAACGATTGTCGTCCGTTAAACCCATAAAAATCATACGCATCGTCTGTTAAATAACTAATATCAAAAAAAGTATTGATAGTTGGAATTAAATATTTTGAATTGTAATAAAACCTATAAATTCCACTGCCTTTTGTATATCGTGATACTTCAAAATATAATTTATGTACATAGTTAGGATACGTGGAACCATCACCATAATAAAACGGATTTATTATTACTCCATACTGTAACCCTAAATCTGAATTGTATGCTATTACAGGAATTCCTCCTATATTCCAATTTTTTTTAATAATTTCTTGTGAAAGTGATGTGTCAACTTGTGAAAACAAAGATGCAACACTAAAAATATAAACAATAATTACGTGTACTATTTTCATGTAACATGTTTTATTCAAATAATTCTGGACTCAAAATTCCTGATGCAATTTCTTGTGCCGGTCCGGTCATTTGAATATTCCATTCATTATCAATAGCTATAAGTAATTCACCTCCGGGCATTTTAACAGTAACAGGTGAATCTACCAGATTATTTTTTCTCATTACACTTGCCACAGCACATGAAGAACTGCCTGAAGCTAATGTATTTCCTACCCCACGCTCCCAAATTCTGATTTCTACCGTATGTTTATCTATTACTTTTGCAAATTGTACATTAATTCTATTTGGAAACATAGTGTGTTTCTCTATAATAGGTCCATACGTAAGCAATTCTTCCTGAATTAATTCATCGCGAAATACAACACAATGAGGATTTCCAACCGAAACGCAATTAATAACAAACTCTGTATCACCAAATGTATATTTTTCATGTATACATTCTTCTTTATGAAAAACAACGGGTACTTGAGAGGCAATAAAATTTGCTTTCCCCATATCAACCTTAATTTTGGTTGCTTTATTGTTTTTTGTTTCTATTACTTTACAATGAATTAAACGACCAAGAATATCAACTGTAAAAGAATTATTTGAAACATAACCGTAATCAAATAAAAATTTACTGAATATCCGTAATCCATTTCCGCAATTTTCGGCAACCGATGCATCGGTATTATATATCAGTAAACCAAAATCTGCAATAGATGAAGGAACTTTAACCAATATGCCATCAGAACCTATACCGTAATGCACATCGCATATTTTAGTAATTATTTGCGGCTTCAATTCAAATTGTATATGCTCAGCATCAATTACAATATAATCATTACCAAGCCCATGTGATTTAACAAAAAAATTAGTTTGCATACATTTAATAATTTATATGCAATATACTAAAAAAGTATACATGAATGAACTGAAATTATTTGATGTTTTGAGAAACAATAATTTAATTATCACACAACAAAGCATACATATATGAATCACATAATGTTCCTTGAATCATAAAATTTTTACGCAAACACCCCTCTCTTATATACCCTAATGATTCAAGCATAGCAATAGAATCAAAATGTTCTGTATATACTTGTGCTTCAATTCTAACTATTGAATAATTCACAACTAAATAATTCTGAAACCATACCAACGCTTTACGCATTATTCCTTGCTTTTGGAATTGAGGTTGTAAAACACACGTAATACTTGCAGTTTTATGTTTTATATTACAATATGCCGAAACAAAACCAACAATGTATTGCGAAATTTTAATAAAAAAAATAATACGCGGCAGGGTATAATAGCTTCGTATTTCTGCATTTTGTTCAATAGAACGTATTATTGGCACATCGGTATAAACCAACAATTCATTATCAGAAAATAAGCAAAATAATGAATCATCATCAACCGAATCTATAGTACAATACTCAATATTCATATCATTGAAAAAAAGACATAAAAAAACCCCACTCATAAGAGTGAGGT
>JAJUFK010000132.1 GCA_029266015.1 Bacteroidota bacterium | reverse complement strand
GGTCATATTCAGAAGTATTGGTAAAACATACCGGTGTGCCAAGTTGACAAGCAACTGTAGTATCCGGAGTAAATGATACTTGAGGAATTTTGAGAGCTGTAACAGTTACTGAATCTTTTACTGTAGATCCATTTAAACATTTTACGCTTAACACAACTTTATATAAAGCATCTTTTTTTTGAACAGAATCATAATAGAATTCATGAATTGGATTGTTTGTAAATGATGTTTTACCGTCGCCAAAATTCCAATTTAGTTCTTGAACCCCTGTACTTCCCGTACTATTAAAGTGTATTGCTAATGGATACCCGCATCCTGTTGGTGAACTTCCGGGTTCAAAACCAATTTTTGCTGAACATTGTGCATATGCACCAGCAAATGTAATCCACAATATTACTATAGTTAGATATATAATCCTAGTATACAAATACATAAGGTATAATGCAAAAGTTGGTCTTTAGATAACAAATATATACTTTTTTACAAGTATTTATACTATATTTTTATCGGTAAGTTACGAGTGATTGATGATATAAATCATTGAAAAAAATTATTTAAAATACGAACCATTGCTTAGTAAGTTTCGTATTTTTACAATGTTGCATTTTGTATAAAAAAATGATACCATTAAAAATCTAAAATATAGTAATTACATTTAAATTGTATTGAATATGAAAATTCGGTTACTCGGTATTGTATGTATTGCATTAAGCACACTTGTATTTTCAAGTTGTGGCGGTAGTTCAAACGATGAAGAAAGTATATTGTTTGATTCACTAGTAAATACTAATAAAACAGCAAAGGTTCCACCAGAGGTACTTCAAAAAATTTTAAAATCATTGCCATCACCTGTCGAAATGACTTCAATAATTCATCAGTCTAAAGCTAAGTTTAATAAAGATTTATTAAATCCTCGTGAAAATTTTTCAGATTATACTTCATCGTATAAAAAAGCGGTGAATTTGGGTATATACGGTACCGATTTGGGGTATATGAATATTTATGAAGAAACAATCCTCTCAATGACATATTTAGATGCTATTAAATCTTTAGCAAATGATTTAAAAATAGGTCATTTTTTTAATATGGATGTAATTGGCAGAATGGTTTCTAATAAAAACAATATAGATTCATTAATGTATATTTCAACTTCTAGTTTTGATAAAATGAGTACCTATTTGAATGATCAAAATAGAGCTCATATTAGTTCTCTTATACTATTGGGAGGGTGGATAGAAGGTTTATATTTGTATACACAAACAGCAAAAGCATATCCAACTCAACAATTAAAAGATAGAATTTGCGAACAAAAAATAGCATTAAATGATATAATGGTTCTATTAAGTGTTTATGAAAATAATCCAACGTTTAAAGAATTAATAACCGATATTACAACTATTAAAAAATTGTATGACAATGTAACAATATCATATAAACCGGGAGAACCAAAAGTAGAAATTGTAGACGGTATGTTGCAAATAATTGATTCAACCGAAAGTGTTATTGAAATAAGTGATGAAACTTATAATTCTTTGATTTCAGAGGTTGCAATTATTCGAAATAAACTAATTCAAAAATAACTTGTTAATTTTACATAACGATGAAACCATATACATATATCTTAACTATAGCTTTATTACTGCCTTTTGTAAGTATTCAAGCACAATGCGAAAGTGACGCATTTTTGGATAATTGCGTTGAATTAATTGATAATTATACCTATGTGAAAGTATTTAATGTAAATACAGATAAAAAAACTACTAAAGTTGAATATTCTTCAGTATTTAGCAAAGATCATGAATATATTTTGGCTATATGCAGCGGGACACAAAAATCGAATAAAAAACTGATTGTAAATTTATATGACCGTAATCGCCAGCTTATTTCGAGCAGTTATTATAAACCTAAAAATATGCATGTGCAAAAAGTGGGGTATAAATGTTCTGCTACCGGAGTATACTATATTGAAGCATATTTTGAAGATAATGCCGAAAATTGCGGTATCATAATTTTAGGATTTAAAAAATCGCAATAACTAAAACTTTTTGTTTTAAAACTATGTTTTGCTTAATATAATTTGTATTTTTGATTGTCTATTGCAATTATTGAAATTGTAAAAAGTATTTTTAATATTTTAATAATTAAGTATTTATGTAGCAATTCTAATAGTAAACATGATAAAATCCATTAAAGTTCTTATTGTTGAAGATGATCCTGCATCATTAAGTTATTTAGAAATAATTCTAGGTAAAGAGAGCTTGCAATATAGAACGGCTACAAATGGAGAAGAGGGACTTGCCGTGTTTAAGGAATATAAACCACATATTGTTTTGACTGATATAAACATGGCAAATATGAATGGTATTGAATTACTTGCTGCTATTAAGAAAATTCAACCTCAAACTATTGTTATAATGCTTACCGCATTCAATTCAGAAGATTTTGTAATTGAGGCAATGCGATATGGAGCCAATAATTATTTGAAAAAACCAATTTTTAGAGATAATATTATTGGATTGCTTAGAAAATATAAAAATATAATTCTTTCCAGAAATACCCATATTAAAATTCAGTCTTTTGTTAAACGGCATTCTTATACTATGGAAATAAGTAATGATATAGAGTTGTTACCATATGTTATAAATTATTTGATTGAGAGTGTTGAATTAGTCTTTAAAGAAGATGAATGCATGGGAATTCGATTGGGATTAGATGAAATAGTTATAAATGCCATAGAACACGGGAATTTGAATATTTCTTATGTAGAGAAAACACAAGCAATTAAGAATAATACATTAGAAAAGTTACACGAAAGCCGACGAAATGCTCCTGAAAATATACATAAAACAGTTACTATTCATTTTGAAATGAATAATGAATATTGTGAGTGGACAATAAAAGATCAAGGTAAGGGATTTAATCCGTCGTTAATTCCTAATCCAATATTAACAGAATCTGCCGAATATTTACACGGACGTGGTATTTTTATAACACAATTTCAATTTGACGAAATGGAATATTCTGAAAACGGTACAAAAGTAAGGTTAAGAAAAAATAAAATAAGATAGGTGGTATGCGTTTTTTTGCAGGGGTAGTTATTTTTTTTGTATTGTATTCTTCTATTTTTGCTCAAAATCAACTTGTAATTCCAATAGTAAATTCACACGATATTTCCGGCAATAATCAGTCAGCTGTTGTTGGTAAACAAATACCGGATTCTATTGTTTTTAAGGTTGTTGATTCGCATAATAATCCAATGCCCGGTATTCCTGTAAATGTTGCAATAACAAAAGAACCACATTGGGGTTCAAAATCTGTATTGGGCGATACCCTATTGTATACTGATTCTCAAGGAATGTGTGCCACAACATATACACTAGGTAATAAAAAGGGATTGTATCAAATTACTGCAAGTATTTTTTCAAATTCACCACACAATGCTATAACATATTCATTTGAAGCAAAAAGTCGTTTATGGCTATTTTTCTTGCTTGCCGGTGTTATAGGAGGACTAGTTTTTTTCTTGTATGGCATGAATACTATGAGTTCCGGGTTACAAAAAACTGCCGGTGACAAAATGAGAACAATTTTAAGTAGTCTTACAAGGAATAATTTTATTGGTTTAGGAATAGGAGCTTTAGTTACCGCAATAATTCAAAGTAGCAGTGCAACATCTGTAATGCTTGTAAGTTTTGTGCATTCCGGATTAATGCGGTTTAAACAAACATTAAGTATTTTGTTGGGAGCAACCATAGGTTCAACTATTACTGTTCAGTTAATTTCATTTAAACTTACCGACTATTCTCTTGCATTCGTAGCAGTAGGGGGGACACTGTATATGTTTGCTAAAAAATATTCTCTTCGTTTTTGGGGAGAATCAATGTTTGGTTTTGGATTATTGTTTTTTGGTATGGTGGTAATGTCAGAATCTATTGCTCCTATTAAAAGTTCACCATTATTTATAGATTTATTTATACATCTGCAACATCCCGTATTAGGTATTATTGTTGGAGCTTTGTTTACAGCCATAGTACAAAGCAGTGCTGCAAGTATAGGTATTTTTATAATTTTAGCCTCACAAGGATTATTAACTATAGAGTCTAGTATAGCGTTGGTTTTAGGAGCTAATTTAGGAACTCCTGTTACCGCTTTAATAGCATCGCTTAAAACATCTCATGATGCTAAACGAGTAGCAATTACATTATTAGTATATAAAATTCTTTTAGTGTTATTTTTTATTTGGTTTATTACACCTATAGCTCATTATGTTTCGCAGTCTATTACAAATCAAAATTACAGTGATGAATTACCAAGAGCAATTGCTAATATTCATACGTTTTTTAATATCACTATAGCAATTATAATTTTTCCTTGTATTTCATTGGTTGAAAAACTAATACTACGTATAAAACCACTCAAATCATATGAAATACAAAAACAAAAAACACGATATATTGATACAACATTTATTAATCAACCTGCTATTGCAATGCAATTAGCTAAAGAAGAAACAATGCGTTTGGGACGTAAGATTCAACTGAGTTTAGAATTGATATTGAAACCTTTTATAGAAAATAATCCTGATTATTTAGAAACACTCAATTTGCAACGAATTGAAGCAAAAGATTTACGTGATGCTATAAAAGAATATTTATTGCAAACTGCTCAGTTTGATGCTTCAAAACAACGTTCCGAAGAATTGTTTGCAATAATTCATACTCTTACAGAATTATCACACATTAATGATGCGTTGACTAAAGTTTTGCATAGAAGAGCAGAAAAGTGGATTGAAAGAAATTATGAATTTACTGAATCTGAAAAACAAGAGATAGAAGCATATCATACTAATACTATTCAATTATATAATACTGCCATGCAAGTATTTGCAGTATATACTATTGATGATGCATTACGTTTGAAAAAAACAGCCAAAATGCAATCGCATACAGCATTAGAATTAGAAAAACAACATTATCAACGATTGTTAGAAAGAGAACAGATTGAACATAAAAATTCTAAAACTTATTTAGAATTAATTAATATGTTTAAAATAATAGGAGAACATGCAGCTAACATAATTCCTGCTTCATAGTTGATTAATGAAGTTCTGTGTTTTCTAATTGTTGCAAGCGTTCTTTTACTGAATAACCGCGTTTAGGGGAATAATTAATAGCTCCGTTAGATTCTAAAAAACGAATAACATGTGTATGGCCTAACATAGAAGCATTTAGTAAACCAGCTTTGGTAATGTATACACCATCAATAGTTCTGCCTACATATTCATCTATATGATATTTCAATAATACACGTTCCATTCTGTTGGTATACCAACGAATAAATCGTTCTTGTTCTGAAGGCGGAAATAATTCAGTATCAAAAAAATACCGTTTTTTATTTCCAGAAATAGTTACTTCATATACAGTTTTGTATATACTATCAATTTGATTGTCGGTATAACCAAATTCTCGTAATGAACTTTTACTTGCTTGATATTTCCCAAGCATAGACTGGTTGCTTACAACATTGTATTCACCTTTTGATTCAATACTAGCTATGTATGTGAATAAATGTTTTTTTGAAATAAAATCTACTTCTTGTAAATATAAATTATGTTTGTTGGGGTCAAACGTTGTTTGAAACCTGAATGTATTTGAAGCAAAGTTTGGAGCTGCAATAAGTATTAAAAGCCCAAACACCTTAAAATAATTGGTTTTTTTGTTCATTTTTAATGTTTTTCTTATGAGACGTTTCTCATAAAATTTTCATGCAAATGTATATGTAATATATTAAAAAAAACAAGTGTTGAGTGTTAAATTAGGTGAATTTACGTAATAAAACTATTACTTTTACTCAATAAAATATTGTTGATATACAGGTTGTTATGGTTTCTTGTATGTCAATATGGCACTAGATTTTTAATGATTGTATTTCTTTTAGTTTTTTTATTTCCCTATTTCAGCAAAGTATTTCATAAATTGAATTCGTTCAAATGAAGCTGCATTATGTGAAGTTACAGCTAATTTTCCTTTGAATTGATCAATATATTGGTATCCTTTTGATTGCATAAAGGTTTCTAACTGTTGAAGCATAGTTTGAATATAATCAAACCCGTGTAAATACAGAGCAGAAACAATTTGAACTGCACTAGCACCTACAAGTAGTTGTTTTATAACAGCATCACCTGTATGAATTCCTGTAGAAGCTATTAATTCACATGAAACTTTATTGGAGTTTAAGGCAATCCAACGAAGAGGTAGAGTATATTCTTGAGCTGAGCTGTATCTGTTTGAATTTATAATTTCTAATGTGTCTAAATCTATATCGGGGCTATAGAATCTGTTGAACAATACAATTCCTGCAACATTTGATTGTGAAATTATTTGTATTGTTTTTGATATTTTAGTAAAAGAGCTTGAAATTTTAACAGCAACAGGTATTGTAACAGTTGAAGAAACTTGTGAAATAATAGATGTTATAGTTTGTTCAAAATTAGTTTCTGTTTCATCTGATGCCGGTAAAAATATATTGAGTTCAATAGCATCGGCACCTGCTATTTCTATTCTTTTTGCAAATTTAGTCCATTCATAGTCTGAAATACAATTGATACTGGCAATTACAGGAATAAGCAGTTGTTTTTTTGCTTGTGAAATTAGTTGAATGTATTCATCTAATTGTTTTTCTAAAATATATGT
>JAJUFK010000231.1 GCA_029266015.1 Bacteroidota bacterium | reverse complement strand
GTAACGATAATAAATCACATTGAGTTGCAATACTTATTTGTGCATTTTCTTTTTCAATCATTGCTCTACGTTCTGATAGTGGAATTATAACAGCTTTTTTTTTAACCAGTCGTTAGCTACTTTTAGTTCGCCTATTTGTGCATATAGTTGGGGAAAGGAGAAAACAGATATGAGATATTAAATATGAGATATAAGATATAAGATATTAATGGTTAATTTTGAGTTATAAGGTATCAACTTCTAGTTGGAATTTCTCTGTGTAGCTTTGTGTTCTTTGTGGTGAAAAATCTGTGTGGATATAGTAATTCGCTAAAGCGGAACTCGTCTGTGGTGAATTGTTACTCGTTAATTTTCCAATATCCGCCTTTTGCTGCTCCTATGCGTTGGAGAACACCAATGGTTTTGAGCTTTTGTATTCTGTTTTTTGTTGCTGTTGCCTTTTTTCCAATTTTTTTGGCAATAGTTGGAATTGAGATAAAGTTGTCTTCAGAAATTATCAATATAATTTTACTATCAATATCATCAATTTTCAGGTCGGTTTTCAGGTCGGTTTTCAGGTCGGTTTTTAGGTCGGTTTGAATTTTTTGTTCCAAATATTTAAGTTCTATCTGAAACCCATTTCCTAGTTCACTATATATACATTGCATGGAAGGGTACTCGAGTAATTCTTTACGAATACGTATAAAACCACTTCCGTATTTTTCGATATCGCCGGTAAGATAAAATGCTTCGGCTATAAGTTTATTACGAGTAAATGCTTGATAATTATCTGTTTTAAGATCTTCAATATCTAAATTCCCAAATAAATTTCCGGGATTAAAAAAACGTATACTTTGATCGAAAATTTTAATCTGCACATCTATAGAACTCGTATAGTCTCTATGGATTATAGCATTGAGCAACAACTCTCGGAGTGCAGGAATAGGATATTCAAATATTTCTGTACGTTGCGTTGTCATACCTTTAATTTCGAACGCGACCTTAAGGTGAGAAATAATGTAACGCATAACATCTTCAACCACATCAAACAAAGTACCATTAAGCATTTTATCATCAATGATAAACGATGGCGTTTTAAACCTTCCTAAGTGCACATTATAACCGGTAGATTCATTTGCAAACAATAAATACGCAGCATTAGTAATGGTATTTCCTACTACTAGTTTTAGTTTTTGCAGGCATTCTAACGGAGTGCCCAATAACGCAAACCTACCGGCATTATTTACTTTATCTATAAATTTCTGTACCTTTTCAAAATCGATACTATCAAGTGATTTGTTATATGCAGGATACGAGTCCCACGAAACTTGGAGCGATTGCATACTTAGGTTACTTATTTCCAAAGCAGAAAGTTGGTAATTTGAATTTGCCAACCTTTTAAAAAACCGCCCCTTGCATGAAACAGGCTTAACAGGAAATTCATTAATAAAAAGTCGAACTATATGTTTACCATGAAATTCAATGACAGAAATTATTGGTACTAATCCAGGCTGTGTTTTGGTGCGAATTTCGTTAGTCCACTTTTGAAGCGTTTCTGTTTCCACCATTACACCTTTTACTTCTGCATTATCGGTAATTCCAATAAATACAGCACCGCCTTTTGTGTTGGCAAAGGCAACCAAAGATTCTATAACATCTTCGTTAAACGAGGTTTTAAATTCGATTACGTCCGATTCCCCTTTAGTCAATATGTGTGAAATATCTGCTATCATTATTAAAGGCTAATTACTGTTGTTTTATACAATAACACAACAATAATATATTTTTTGCTATTCGTTTATTGTTTTCAGAAGCCACAGATTAATTGTTAATGCTTAATGAAGCACGCTCATTATTTGTTAGTTTTTATTTAGTTGCAAAAATAGGAATTAAATATGAATTATGAGATATTAGATATGAAATATAAGATATTAATGGTTAATGGTAAATTTTTTAATGATGAATTATTAATGCTTAATTATCTGTGCAAATCTGTGTAATCTGTGGTAAAAAAAGGTATTAGGTTTTAGATATCAGATATTAGGTGTTGATATACTTTGTATAGTTCTGTGTTCTTCTTGCCAAGGCGAGATACACTTTGGTAAAAGAATCTATGAATATTCCCTATAGCGTAATAATTGTTTTGTCATATGAAAATCAAGGTAATTTGTTAAACAAAAATATTCGTTATAGAATTTATTTGGTTTGTGGTTTAAGTTAATTACAATGAAAAAGATAAAAAATATAGTATGAACAAATACTAATACAATTTTTTTGTATATATTTGTAATAAGGAACTAATATAGGGGAAGGATTTTTTTAATAATTCCTAATACTATACATTAACAACATACAATGAACACGTTGCATTTACATAAACGACTAACTGTATTGGTAGCAGAAGATGATGATACCAATTATTTTTTTATATATTCTATACTTTCACGAGCAAATGTGGAACTTAAACGTGCGGTAAATGGACGTGAAGCTATAGAAATTTGCAAACAACATCCTGAGATAGGGCTGGTTTTTATGGATATTAAAATGCCCGAAGTCGACGGTATAGAGGCAACTATTGCCATTAAAGCTATGCGTCCTGAAGTTGTTATAATAGCTCAAACAGCATATGTTATGCAAGAAGATAAAGAAATAGCTCTTAAGGCAGGTTGTGATGGTATTTTGCCTAAACCAATTAAAAAAGCCGATATGCTTGCATATATTGATAAATATGTAGAAGAACATGTATTGTAGAGCATAAAATTACAATTGTTATAATTGCAATTTTTGTTTCAATAATTTATAACCTCCTGCACTTGCTTTTATTACTAATCCTGAACGTAACGTAATAATATACTGTTGTTTTTCGTACAATTGTACATTTGAAATGCTGTGAATATTTACAATAAACGAACGATGTATTCTTATAAAGATATCTTGTGAAAGATGAGATTCAAAATATTTCATTGTTTGTTCTTTTAAATATTTAGAATCGTTGGTGTAAATCATTACATAATCACCTTCTGCTTGTATATATTGAATAGTTTCTACCGGTATAACATGAATTTTTTGTCCATGTTTTACGCTAATTCGTTCAATAATGTCTGTTTGTGGTTGTGATTGTTCTGTATTTAGAGTATCTGATATATATTTTTTTTCAGGTTCTTGATGTATTAATTTCTCTTTTTTATTACGGTATAGTTGATATATAAAACCAAATCCTATACTGCTTATGATGCCTAATATTGGCATTGAGAGCAGTATACTTTGTTGTTCTTCTGTGTGTAAAACTATGAATGTACTAACCAAAGTAAGAGTAAGTACTATGGTTTGGAATAAAATAAAAACAGCACATGTATTTATTATTTTTTGTAGTTCTTTCTGAGCAGCATTATCAACATATTGTACATACATCCATAGTGGAATACTTAGTCCTGCAAATGATAGTGTATATACTATTGCTACTATAAATATTTTGACAAAGCAAATTGTAATAATGTGTTGCAACGCTAGTGCTATGAATGTGCCAAAAATCATATAAATAATACTATACAGTATTGAATTTTTATATGATTGTAATGCAAAATGTGTCATGAATGCTTGTAATTAATTACGTAATTCGGCATTTCCGAATGTTACATTGCCACGAATAATCAATGATTTATTATCGGTAGAAGCTTCGGCTCCGTATCGTTTATCTTCAAACCCACCAAAAGCTGCATCTACTTGAGGTTGTATATTCCAATTGTATGGTACATATATTATAATAGAACCAAATGAAATTTTTATATTTAATATTACTTGTTCATTTGATAATGTAGTCTTACGCAAATCAAGGGTAGTTTCGCCAAACGAAATTTGTAAATCACCTCCTTTAAATTCGGGGTCAAGCACTATGTGTTCCGAGGTTTGAAACGAAGAGTTTTTATATACATATCCGTTGGTATTTTCCCAAGTACTTTTTTGAGCATGATTATGAAATTTACAATGAGTATGTAAGGATTCGTTTGCATAACATGTTCGTTTTATTACAATAAGAATACCTGCAAATATCAGTAAAACCGGCCAAAAAGTGCCAAAATAGTTTTGTGGTAAATCGGTAATAAAACTATTTGGAACACT
>JAJUFK010000293.1 GCA_029266015.1 Bacteroidota bacterium | reverse complement strand
ATATGTTTATCGGTTTGTGTTATAGTAGAATTGGTATATAAATAAGATACTTGAGGAATATCCGGATATTGCGGATATTCGGTGCAAGCATACGAAATACAAAGTATACTCAATATAAGTATAAGCAGGTTATTTTTCACGCATATAAATTCGTAATGGAACACCTTCAAAATTATATGTTTTACGCAATTGATTTTCTAAATATCGTTTATATGATTCCGGAACATATTTAGCATTGCTGCAAAAAAATGCAAATGAAGGAAAAGGGGTAGGGAGTTGAGTAACATATTTAATTTTTATTAATTTACCCTTTACCGAAGGCGGATGAAATCGTTCAACAGCTTCCAGCATAACTTCATTTAGTCGAGAAGTTGGGATTCGTTGTTTTCTGTTATTATATACCTCCATAGTTTTTTCAAGAACTTTTTGAACTCGAAGCATTTCATGTACCGAAGTAAAAATAATTGGAACATTATTAAAAGGAGCCATTTTTTCGCGCAGTTTCAGTTCAAAATCGCGAGCTGTATTCGTTTCCTTTTCAATTAAATCCCATTTGTTTACACATACAACAACACCTTTGTTATTTTTTACAGCTAAATGCAGTATATTCATATCTTGTGATTCAATACCATCACGTGCATCAATCATAAGAATACAAACATCGGCCGTTTCAATAGAACGAATAGATCTAAGTACACTATAAAATTCTAAATCTTCATTTACTTTTTCTTTTTTTCTTATGCCTGCAGTATCAATAAAATTCATATCAAATCCAAATTTACTGAATCTGGTTTTAATACTATCTCTTGTTGTTCCTGCCAATGGAGTAACAATATTTCGTTCTTCACCTATTAGAGCATTTACAAACGATGATTTACCAACATTTGGACGGCCAATCACTGCAATATTTGGAATGTCTTCAATAATTTGTTCTTCTTTATTTTCCGGTAAAAGAGCAACTACAGCATCTAATAAATCTCCGGTGCCGCCACCATTTATAGCTGATAATGTATAATAATCACCTAAACCTAATGAATAAAATTCAGTAGCATCATATAATTTACTACCTTCATCAACTTTGTTGGCAACTAAAAAATATGGTTTGTTAGTTTTTCGTAGAATTTTAGCAACATGCTCATCTAAATCAGTTATTCCGGTTTGAACATCAACTAAAAAAAGAATAACATCGGCTTCGTTAATAGCTAACATTACTTGTTTACGAATTTCATTTTCAAATATGTCATCAGATTTTACGGTTAATCCACCGGTATCTATTACCATAAAATCTTTGCCGTTCCATGTTCCGTTTCCGTAATGTCTGTCGCGTGTTACACCACTGGTAGCGTCAACTATTGCCGATTTATTTTCTGTTAATCTGTTAAATAATGTTGATTTTCCTACATTTGGTCGTCCTACAATTGCTATAATACCGCTCATATTGTTTTTTTTGCAAATATATTGTTTTTTTTTAAGATACGGGTATAGAGGAGCAATTCCAAATATTTCAAAAAAATACTAATATAATGTGACAAAAGTTACTTTGCGATATTAAAAAATATGTGTATCTTTACATGAATACTTACGTTTATGTTATTTTATGAAAAAGATTTTTATAATTCTCATTATAATAAATGTTATAATTATATCAGCTATTGTATATCTTACAAAAAATCAAAAACACATTGATGCTTTGCAATTGTTAGAAGAGCAATATAGTCAGCATCATGAACCCTCTGTAGATCATACACACTTTTCGGTGTTGCAACAAAAATTTAAATCGCCTCAAGACGTTACGGCAGCTTGTTTGAGTTGTCATACCGAACGAGGTAAGGAGGTAATGAAAACGAGACATTGGAAATGGCAAAATGAAGAATATATAGAAGGTAGGGGATTAACAAATTTAGGGAAAAAGAATATACTTAATAATTTTTGTATAGGAATAGGTGGTAACGAGCAATCGTGTAATCGATGTCATGCCGGTTTTGGTTGGGCAGATACTACATTTGATTTTCATAATCAACATAATATTGATTGTATGGTTTGTCATGATAATTCAGGTGAGTATTTTAAACAATCAGGTGGTGCCGGAAATCCAGATCCAAGTGTGAATCTTAACAAAGTTGCAACACATGTTGGAAAACCTAAAAAAACCAATTGCGGATCTTGTCATTTTTACGGAGGAGGAGGAAACAATGTAAAACATGGCGATTTAGAAGAAGCTCAAATGAATTGTACAAAAGATGTAGATGTGCACATGGCAAAAAATGGAATTAATATGGAATGTGTTGATTGTCATGTGACTAAAAAACATGTAATTGCAGGAAAAATGTATTCTGTATCGTCTACAAATACAAACAGACTTAGTTGTACACAATGCCATGGCAATACTCCGCATGAACTGAGTGTTTTAAATGAACATACTATAAAAGTTGCTTGTCAAACGTGTCACATTCCTACATATGCCAAAGCCAATGCAACTAAAATGACATGGGATTGGAGTACTGCAGGTAAATTAAAAAATGGAGAACCTTATCATGAAGAAGATTCTATGGGAAATCATTCGTATTTATCAGAAAAAGGTACTTTTGTGTGGGCAAAAAATGTAAAACCCGAATATGTATGGTTTAATGGAACATCCGATCATTATATGTTTGGCGACAAAGTAGATACCACTAAACCCATTGCTATGAATACATTACGAGGTTCGTACAGTGATCCGGCAGCTCAAATAATTCCTGTAAAAGTACATAGAGCCAAACAATTATTTGACCCTCTATATGGAAATATAATTCAACCAAAATTATTTGCTAAAGAAAAGGGACAAGGAGCACTATGGAAAGATTTTGATTTTAATGCTGCAAGTGCTACCGGTATGAAATATATAGGTCAACCATACAGCGGAACATATACATTTGTGCATACTGAAAGTTTTTGGCCGCTCAATCACCAAGTGGCACCAAAAGAACAATCATTATCTTGTGTTGAATGTCATTCTCGAAATGGTCGATTAGCAAATATTACTGATTTTTATTTACCCGGTCGAGATAGGCATGCAGGAGTTGAATTATTTGGCATAATATCTATTATTGTATCATTAGTTGGAATAGCTATTCATGCTACTTTGCGAATTATATCACACAGAAAAGAATTAAAATAAAAGTATTTCTATGAAGAAAAAAGTATATATT
>JAJUFK010000186.1 GCA_029266015.1 Bacteroidota bacterium | reverse complement strand
GGTTAGCCGTTAACCGCCTTAAACAAGCTGATAACTCCTACAGAATCTTTATTGTATATACATAAAGTAGTATCAGCGTATGTTAAAATATTTACTATTAATAGGTTTTGGCAGTTTTTTAGGAGGTATTGCTCGGTTTATAGTAACACGAGTAATACAAAATTCTGCATCTACTTCATTTCCTTTGGGTACATTATCAGTCAACATCATCGGTTGTTTTTTAATAGGAATTATATTTGGATTGTCGGAACGGAGTACTCTTATAAATAATGAATTGCGCATGTTTCTAACAATTGGATTTTGTGGTGGATTTACAACATTTTCATCGTTTACAAACGAAAATATTTTATTATTGCGTGACGGAAATATTATGTATTTTGCATTATATACATCTATCAGTGTATTTATTGGAATTTTTGCTACCTATGCCGGAAATTTACTCACTAAAATATTATAACCTATGAACCCAATACCAGAAGCAAAAGTAATGAGAATATATATGAGCAATACAGATATGTTCAAATATTCATTGTTGTATGAAACAATAGTGTTTGCAGCCAAACGATACGGTTTGAGCGGTGCAACCGTAATAAAAGGAGTAATGGGGTTTGGTTCGAGCAGTATTGTAAATTCAATTCATTTTTGGGAATTTAATGAGAAATTACCGGTTGTAGTTGAAATAATAGACACTCCTGCCAAAATTGATTCATTTGCACAAAAAATTGAACCATGGTTCAACAAAATACGCTATGGCTGTTTAATTACGATAGATACAACACATATTTACCTTCAGAAACAAGGAACAAAAAAAATTTAGAACTACTAGTAAATAAATATACATGAAATATTTTAAGCATTATTTTGAACAAATTTCTATTCTTCGTTATACGTTTAAATGGATTGTTTATACTCTACCATTATCCATAATAGTAGGATCAATGGTTGCTCTGTTTTTGTATCTTCTCGATTTAGCTACTCATATTCGGTGGCAGTTTCCATGGCTGTTGTTTTTATTGCCAATAATAGGAATCGGTATTATGTGGCTGTATAAATTTAAAGGTAAAAATGCCGAAGCCGGCAATAATTTAATAATGGACGAAATTCATAAACCCGGGGGTGGTATTCCGTTTAGAATGGCACCGTTTATACTTATAACAACGGTAATTACTCATTTATTCGGGGGTTCAGCCGGGCGTGAAGGAACTGCCGTGCAAATTGGGGGTAGTATAGCTCATTTTATAGCAAAAAAACTACGCATAAGCAAAGATGATGCTCGAATTTTGCTGATGGCAGGTATTGCAGCAGGATTTGGTGCCGTATTTGGCACACCGGTAGCAGGTACTATTTTTGCCTTAGAAGTATTGGCAATAGGTAGAATTAAATACGATGCATTACTCCCGTGCTTTATAGCTGCAATTTTATCAGATATGGTATGTGCTGCATATGGTATTAAACATACTATATATACAATTCTGTTCCATGAAAATGCACACTCATTGTTTCCATATGTTGCGTATAGTTTACCATTGCTCCTAAAAGTTATAGGAGCAGCTATAGCATTTGGCTTAGTAGGATATTTATTTTCAGAATTATCACATACAATTAAGTATATAAGCAACAAATATATCCCATACAAATTTCTAATTCCTTTTATAGGAGGAGTTATCATTATAATACTTACATACATTGTTGGCACTACCGATTATTTAGGACTGGGAGTATATACCCAAGATGGTACAGGAACCAGCATTGTAAATGCCTTTACTTCTAAAGATATAAATCATTGGGGATGGCTTCTCAAATTACTTTTTACTGCAATTACTTTAAGTATGGGATTCAAAGGTGGCGAAGTTACACCATTGTTCTTTATAGGAGCTACATTAGGTAATTCACTTGCTATTCTCATGGGAGCACCTATAGATTTAATGGCAGCATTAGGATTTATAGCTGTATTTGCAGGTGCTACAAATACCCCATTGGCTTGTACAATTATGGGTGTTGAACTATTTGGCGGCACTCATATTTTGTATTATGCCGTTGCTTGTTTTATTGCTTACTATTTCAGTGGTCATTCTGGAATATATTCTTCTCAAAAAATATCTGTTTCAAAAGCAAATCTGAATACTCCTACTGATGAATCGAATTCTCTCAAAACTATTCGCGACAAAAAAATCTCAGAATTATGGAAAAAGAAATAAAAACACATACACTTGGTAAACTCCGTGTATATTTAAATAATAAAGAAAAAGTAAAATCAAGAACAGTATTGCGAAAACTGTTTCCTAAAAATACATATATTCATATAATTCAATTAGCCAAACAGTGTGGTATTATGAATGCAACTGTATATACTACACATGCGGGATATAGCAACTTTGGTAAAATATCACGATTTTCGTACGAAACCGATAATAATAGTCTTACTATTTGTATAGAACTTATTGACACAAAAGAACGATTACAAGACTTTTTTATACAACACACATCTATTTTTAAAGATAAAATTGTAGTATTCAAAGAAGTAGAATTTTGGGATACCGACACATTATAATATTACTATTTATTAATTTACTTCTGTAACCTTTTTAAATACATTGTTCCAACAGTAGAAATATCATCAAAAATATTGGAAAACGAATACGATAAAGCTTCGCATATTTTGTGATTGCTATAGTATGTATGCGAAAAAGCAGAATTAACAGTGTGTAAAGTTATTTGTGGATTTTTTGATACCAATTGCAATAGTATTGCTACCAATTTCATTTGCCATTGTTTAATAGCTATATGCGGACGTTTTACGTGCAACGAATCGGCTATAGCACTAAACAAAGATTTATAATCAATAGTTTGTGCCGAAAGTATAAACCGTTGAGATGTTATATTGCTTTGCATAAGCAACACCATACATTGCACCACATCGTGTACACTTACATATCCGGTGCTCCCGGTAGTATAAAATTTCAAACCTTTTGCAATAGTTCCAAACAAAGCAGAACTGCTCGAATACCAATCGCCTACACCAATTATAACACTTGGATTAACTATAACCGCCTGTAATCCTTCGGCAATTCCTCGCCACACTTCCAATTCACCACAATATTTTGTAATATGATATGCCCCTGTATGTTTAGTATATTCAAATTCACATGTTTCATCTACTATATGCGACGTTCTCGATTTACCTATAGCAGCAACTGAACTTACATGACACAATTTTGTAATACCATGTTCCAACGCTGCGTCTACAACATGTTTTGTTCCTAATACATTTACATCATACATTATTTGCATATGCGCATTGTTAAATGACACATATCCGGCACAATGAAACACATAATCAATATGTTTCATTGCATTATAAACATCTTCATAATTGGTAATATCACCAAAATGCCATGTTATAGTATTTGATTCACAACAATTATATGCTTTAAAAACAGTATATGCTTTTTGTTTGGAATCTTCGTTACGAACAAACGCACGTATATTTGCTCCTAATCGAGCTAAATACATAATTACATGAACGCCTACCAAACCCGACGCACCTGTTACTAAAATCTGTTTATTCCCAAATAAGTTTTGTTCCAAAACCAAGTCTATTATCAGTTAATTTTGCATACGTTATTACACATTCCCACAACGTAGTTTTTTTTAGAATAGCATACGGAAACCGTTGTAAATATAGTTTTTTTGCATGAGTTAATTTTGATTTTTCTAAAAGTGCTACCTGTCCTGAAAACTGAAGTCCTTGAATTTTACCAATTACTTCGGTTTCTAACACTATACTTCCGGCAACTACTGTATTTTGTAGCATTTCTGAAGCATGACGGGTAGTAAGATCTGATGAAAAAATAAATGAATTATTTGCAGAATTATACACATAAAAACAATTACAACACCATGGTATAGAATTGTTTACTGTAGCAAGTGTTAAAACATGATGTTCATGTATAAATTCATATATTTTTTGAGGTATTGGCTGTTGCATTATTATATTGGTATAAATCGGAGTAAACAACTAATTAATTCATGTTTTTTAATAGGTTTTGACAAATATTCGTCACAACCTGCTTCTATAGCTTGTTTTCGTTCTTCATTTGCTTTATATGCCGATTGTATTACTATAGGTAAATCGGGTCTGCATTTTTTAATTTCGGCAGAAGCAGTAATCCCATCAATTTTTGGCATTCGTATATCCATTAAAACAAATTGAACTGCACTATTTTGCATACATATATCTATTGCATCTTGCCCATTAACAGCACGAATAATTGTTAGATTACATTTTGACAATGTTGCTTCCAATAACTGAAAATTTGTATCATTATCTTCGGCTATTACTATAGTAGCTTTATTAAAGTTTATATTCCCTATAGGTTGACTCACTATTTCATCATTACTTGTTTCTTGTTTGTACGGTAATGTAAATGAAAATAATGAACCTTTACCGGGTTCCGATTCAAGTTGAATTGTACCTCCCAATAATTCTACTAATTTTTGCGAAATTGATAAACCTAACCCGGTACCACCATATAATTTTGTGGTTTCCAACTCTGCTTGTCTAAATCGCTCAAATATTTCTTTTTGCAAATGTTTTGGTATGCCAATTCCGGTATCTTTTACAAAAAAAGTAATAGAGCCGTTACTTACAGAATACCCAAACGATACTTCACCTGTATGAGTAAATTTTAATGCATTACTTACTAAATTAACTAAAATTTGCCTCAATCTGTTTTTGTCACTTTCTATTACACTCTGCGAATCGGCAAGTGATTTAACTTCGTGGAACTCTAATCCTTTTTGAATAGCTTGTGGTTTAAAGAAAATATATATATCATGGATTAATGTATTTACATTGAAAATATCTTTACTTATAGTAACTTCACCTGCCTCAATTTTTGAAATATCTAAAATATCATTTACCAATGCCAGCAATTGTTTACTGCTTTTTACTACTATTTGAGCATATTCTTTACGTTTTTCATCGGTCAAATTATTTTCGGCAAGCATTTCAGAAAAACCGATGATTCCATTCATTGGAGTTCGTATTTCATGACTCATATTGGCAAGAAATGCTGTTTTAAGCGTGTCACTTTC
>JAJUFK010000425.1 GCA_029266015.1 Bacteroidota bacterium | reverse complement strand
TTAGGTATGTTATTCTTTGGAAATTTATTAAAAGAATCTACCGTAACTAAACGTTTAGCAAATACCGCAGCAAATCCATTGATTGATATTGTAACAATTTTAATTGGAGTTACTGTTGGTGCTTCTACTCAAGCCAATGTATTCTTAACATCTAAATCATTATTAATCTTTGCTTTAGGTGCATTAGCATTTATTTTTGCAACATTTGGTGGAGTTGCTTTTGCTAAATTTATGAATTTATTCTTAAAAGAAGGCAATAAAATAAATCCATTAATTGGGAATGCCGGTGTATCTGCAGTACCCGATTCAGCTCGTGTATCGCAACACGAAGGGTTAAAATATGACCCTACTAATCACTTATTGATGCACGCTATGGCACCTAACGTTGCCGGAGTAATTGGTTCGGCAGTTGCTGCGGGTGTATTATTGAGTTTCTTAGGATAACAAAAAAAAAAATATAAAAAAGAGGCTATTTGATTTTTTCAAATAGCCTCTTTTTTTTCTATTTTACACAAAAAAACACTATGATTTTTAAATAAAAAACTGTAAGTTTGCACTGATTTCAAAAGAAATAATTTAATTAATTTTTCAATGAGGAATTTTCTTATCATTTGTATCACAATAGTAATATTTGCATCATGCAGTAATGCTGACAAATATAGAAAATTAGAAACCTCATTAGATTCAACTTCATATAGTTTAGGACTTCTTTTTGCCAGCAAAATTCCTCAAAATCTAGAAAATAATAACATAGACAGTATTTCATTTCAACATTTTATTCAAGGAATTCGCGATTATTTTGACAGCACTCGTTCTACCGTAGTAACCAAAGAAGAATCACAAAAAATTATACAACACTATTTGGAACAAGTAATGAAAAGTTCTAATTCTCAATATGCTTCAAAATTTATTTCAAATGAAACAGAAGGAAATATATTTTTAGATAAAAACAAAAAAAATCCTGGTGTTACCGAACTACAAAAAGGATTACAATATCAAATTTATTATGCCGGTTGGGGACAATTACAACCTGATGTTCGTGATACAATTCTCATTCATTTCAAGATTTTAAATATTCAACAAAAAGTACTCTATGATACTCGTTCAAAATCGGCTAATCCTATAAAAATGCCATTAGATTCTGCAATAACAGCATTTAAACGTGTTCTTCCTTTAGTATATACAGGCGCA
>JAJUFK010000272.1 GCA_029266015.1 Bacteroidota bacterium | reverse complement strand
GTTTGTTGCTATGGCAAGTATTACTCAAAAATTTAATCATATAAGTATTTATATAATACCATATGTTGCTTTGCCACTTGTTGTAAAAAACTTTTTGAATGCTCGAATTGCTCTGTTTGTTCATGTTATTACTATGCTTTTTATAGGTTTTATAGCTCCTAATAGTTTTGATTTTGTTTTTCTGCAAATTATAGTTGGGGCTATAGCATTATTTAGTATAGGAAATCATTATCAACGCAGTTCATTATTTTTGTGTGCTGTATTTTCATTTATTTCATATGCAATCATATTTTTTGCAATTTCACTTATAAAAGAAGGAAGTATAGAAACTATAAGTTGGTTAAAATTGCTGTGGTTTGCCGTAAGTTGTATTTTGTTGTTAACTACATATTTGCTCATTTTTATTTTTGAACGTTTATATCGAATTCCTTCTGATTTAACCTTGTTTGAATTAAATGATACTAATAGAGGTTTGTTAAGGGATTTGAGTGAACAAGCTCCGGGTACGTTTCAACATTCCTTACAGGTTGCTAATTTAACAGAAGCAGCATTGCAAAAAATTAATGGTAATGTATTATTAGGTAGAGTAGCCGGTTTGTATCATGATATAGGAAAATTGTCGAACCCTGCATATTTTATTGAAAATCAATCATTCGTTGGAAATCCTCATGATGAAATATCTCCTGAATTAAGTGCTAAAATTATTATTGAACATGTGGTGTATGGTAGAGAATTGGCTCGTAAACATAATTTACCCGGTGTTGTTATTGAAATGATATTTGGACATCATAGCAATTCTAAAACTTGGTTTTTTTATGATAAATTTAAAAAATTAAATCCCAATCAACAAATTGATGAACAGTTGTTTCAATATCCGGCATCTAAACCAACTCGTAAAGAATTAGCTGTTCTTATGATTGCAGATTCTGTAGAAGCTGCATCTCGTAGTATAGTAATTCATGATAAAGAACATATTTCACTTATGGTTGAAAAAATTATTCAAAATCTTATGAGTGAAAGTCATTTTGACAATGTAGATATTACATTACGAGAATTATCTATAGTAAAAGATGTAATGATTCAGAAACTTATAAATATGTATCATGCTCGTATTCCCTACCCTGATAAAAAGTAATGCTGTATGAAAGAATCGTATCCTATGCATATACGTTTTTTAGGAACCGGTACTTCTCAAGGAATACCTGTAATAGCATGTAATTGTGAGGTGTGTAAATCAACAAGTATGTATGACAAACGTTTGCGTAGTTCTGTACTTATCACTATTAATGATATTACTATTGTTATAGATGCCGGACCCGATTTTAGACAGCAAATGCTTGCCGGTGATATTCAGAATATTGATGCTATTCTTATTACTCATGAACACAAAGACCATATAGCAGGATTAGATGATATTCGTCCTTATAATTTTTTAAAACAAAAAGCTATTGATGTTTTTGCAGAAGCACGTGTAATTGATGCCATTAAACAAGAGTTTTCATATGTGTTTGCCAAAGAAAAATATCCGGGTATTCCTGTAATGAATATTCATACTATAGAAAATAAACCATTTAAATATAAATCAATTCAGATAGAGCCAATACGGGTAATGCATTGGAATTTGCCTATATTTGGATATAGAATTGGTAAAGTTGCTTATATATCTGATGCATCATATATCGATGCACAAGAAATAGAAAAACTTACAAATTTAGATGTTCTTATAATTAATGCATTGCGAATCAAAAAACATTATTCGCATTTTAATTTAGATGAAGCTTTACATATAGTTGAACAGTTACAACCCAAACAAGCATTTTTTACTCATATTAGTCATCTTATGGGATTTCATGAACAGGTTCAGGCTCGGTTACCTCGGCAGGTATATTTATCGTATGACGGATTAACAATTTCTATATAAATGGCAATAGTATGAATAAAGCGGTATTTTTAGATAGAGATGGGGTAATTAATGATGGTACTCAATATTATACGTATAGTGTTGATTCATTTATATTTAATCCGGGAATTTTTGAGGGGCTTAGGTTGTTGCAACAGCATGGTTTTATGCTTATAGTTATAACTAATCAAAGTGGTGTTGCCAAAGGTGTATATTCTATAGCCGATGTTGAACGAGTACATACATATATGGTTAGTGAATTAGAAAGACATGACATTACAATTACTCAGGTATATTATTGTCCGCATCATCCTGATGTTTCTGCTTGTGAATGTAGAAAGCCCGGTACATTGTTATTTGAACAAGCTATTAAAACTTATAATATTGATGTTCATAATTCATATATGATTGGTGATAGTAAACGAGATATTGAAGCTGCTCACAAAGTAGGTGTTAAAGGAATATTAATATCGAAAAATGAATCCATAGTTCCATATTGCAAAGCTATAATTGGTAATGAGTAAATTTTATATTCAACAAGGAGAACTGCAAAAAAGTGATGCATTGAATATTCAAGGGTTTGAAGCATTTACAAATACTTTGTATGTGTATGAACAAGTGCGTTTATATAATACCGTTCCTTTATTTTTAGAAGAACATATGCAACGTATTACTACAACATTAGATATTTGTAAAATTCCGATTCCGCAACAATTTCAAAAAGATACAATTCAACGTTACATTACACGATTACTCAATGTAAATAAGGTGTATAAAGGAGGCTTATGTACAATTCTTATAACTCCTTCAATTAATAAATCGAATTGGGAATGTTTACTTTTTATTGAGCCAATAGAAGTTTTAGAATTTGTGTTTAATTCGGGAGGTATACGTATAGGGATTTTTTCTGATTGCATACAATCTATTCCTTATGTGCCAAGTTATTGTTCGTTTCATTCGTGGCATGAATTTGTTGCACGGCAAATTAGCACCATGCATGAACTTCATGCTGTAACGTTGTGTAATAACCAATCTGAAATTATTGGTAGTTCTGTTGGTGAATTTTTATGTATTTTTGATAATCAAGTTACTGTAATATCAAATTATGTCTTGCCTATTACTCGCAAAATTCTTTCAATAGCTGGTAGGTTGGGATTTTCAATATCAATTCAACAATCAATAACTGTTAAGCAATTTCTACAATCAGATGAAATTTGTATAGTTCATCCTATTACCGGTATGCAGTGGGTTTCAAAATGTGGCGATATAACATTTGGGTGTTTGCACACTAAGAAAATATGGCAACATATAGTAAAAGATATGCTGTTGTGGAAGTAATCTAACAGTTTTATTTGTAATAAATCTCCAATATAGTTTATAGTTGAAGTCCTGCTACAAGGGTATACATAGAGTTTTTTATAAGAATTCGATTCTCTGCCTTACATATTTTCAAAATAGCCCACCACATTTTCAATTTGTGTCTTGATAATCAAATTCTTATAAAATTTAAAATTACATAATTACATAGAACGGACGTTATAATATAAGATTGTTTTTGAATAGCTTTTTTATCAACTATTG
>JAJUFK010000048.1 GCA_029266015.1 Bacteroidota bacterium | reverse complement strand
TATGATTCGTGTGAATATTTTTCAACGGTAAATAATTCATTATTTGTTTCGGTGACACACGTCCATTCTATTTCTATTACTTTTTTATTAGTATTACATTCAGCGGTAAATGATGTTAAAGAAATAGGTAATGGATTTTCGGTACTTGTAGAGCCTAATGTAAAAGGGCTAAAGTTGGTTACAAGGTCAGAAATTACACTGCCTGATTCAAAATTTCCTTTTACACCTGTATTTCCCTTACTTTCCCATTTTGTTCCGTTCCAATGAGCAACATGTAATTCGTCTAATACTGTTACGCCACCACTTCTATTATCCCACCAAAATAGTTCTACTGCAACAGGATTTGAACCTACTGCTCTATCAAGAGTCCAATATTCTTTGTTTGATACGTGATTTAATATTTCGTCTAAGCTTGTTACATTATATATAGAATTGGGCGATTCAGGAAAGTAACATGCTGTAAATTCTGTAATCATATCACCACCGGGGGCATCACTAATTGCAATAGGTGCATATTTTTGTGCAGAACCTATTGGAAACACAAATGGTTCTGCTCCAACTTTTGTTGCACAACCATGGATATAGCTCGTTACAATTTCGGGATACAAATGATTTATTTCTAAAACATTACCATATTGATCAACATCATATCCTACTTGTGAGCCTGCAGGGAATCTTAGTATATTTGAGTTACAAGTGAATTTTCCATTTGTAAGTAATAATTTGTCGGTTATAGTAAGACTTTGGTTACCGAGAACAACGCCACCGCTTCTATCAATAGATATTATTCCAATTTCATTGTCTGCAAATAAATTATTAGGAATAGTTAAAGCATTTGTATTTTCTGAAAAATATAATTGTGTTGATGAATTGAATCCAATTGTGCCGTTATTTCTAGTAATATTTCCTTCAATAGTAATTGTTTTAGAATCTAAGGTTAATTCTCCTTGATCTAAATGTAATGTGCCTTCAATGGTAAATGGTTGATTGCCGGGTATGACTCCTGCAGGATTTGAAATAGTAAGATTTGAAATAATTGGATGAGCCGAAAATACATTGTCGGGAATAATTTGTCCCGAAGTACCCCCAAACGAAAGAGAAGAATAGGGAGTAACTTCTATTTTAGATGTTCCGCTTATAGTTCCGTTTATACCCAATGTTTGATTTTGAACTTGCAAATAGCCATTGTTAAGAATTAATTCATTCACTACGGTAACATTTGTAAGCAAACTCACATTCTGTGGATTGTCTATTTCTATAGTATGAAAATAAGGAGTTGAACTACCCGAAATAGTTTGGTTTTGTGTGCCTATCATTTCTACGCGCGATGTAGAATTTTCATCTGCTATTCCATTGAAAACAATATTACCTTTGATAAAAAATGATTGACTATTTGTTTGCAATGTGCTCCGTTATCAATTTGTATAGTACCACCAATTATCAAATTACCTAAGCAATTCGCTATTGCAGAATTTAAAACTTTAAAATTACCAATAATTTCAATATCTCCGGCTCCGCCAATTGTTTTTGTTCCACTACCACTTAAGATAAGATTATAGTATTTTGGAATATCACCATTGGGGTTTATAACTGTTTGGTTGCCTATTCCATTATATTCAACAGTATTTTCAAAAAAACCGGCATTTAAAGTACCATTATTTGTTAGAGTTCCACTAATTTTGGTTAATGAGCCCGATTGTAAGGTTACGACTTTAGAACTGTTAATAGTAAGATTGTGAAAAGCTTTAGATCCTGAAATAGTAGCTTCTTCAAAATTAAAAATTACGGTACTCGTACCTGCTGTAAAATTTCCTTCGTTACTCCATGAACCAACTCCACCATTATCAGCTGGACCTCCTTGTACAGTAAATGTTGTGTTGTTGCCCATTTTTAATGAAGCTCCGTTTTCTATAGTTATTGTTTTAACTTCGTAGCTGGTATTATCATCGAGTATGGGATAATGATCTTTTCCTGCGGGTATCAATACATTGCTTGTAGCTGTAGGTACTGACCCCGATGACCAATTTGCAGGTTCATCCCATTTTGAAATATAAACCGCAGAAGCAGCTTCCCATACAAAATTAGAAAGAGGTATTGATGGAGGAAGTATCATCCAATATTTACATCTATCACCTATATTTTGAGTTTGTTCTATATATCCTATACCATGCCCTGCTATTGATACCCAATTTTCGGTTTGGTTTAATGCTGTTCTACCATGCTGGTGAGGTGTGTTGGTGGTACTATATGGAATATGGTGGTCCCAGGTTACTAATTCACTTTTGGTATTTCCATTAAGTTCTGAATCTAAGTACCGCATTTTGAGTGTAAATGTATTAGGCGAAGCTCCTCCGGTACGTATTACTTGATATAGGCGTTGTACTGCATTTGTTTTATTCGAATGTATTCCTCTGTCAGGACCTTTAGTTATTATAAACATTACTTCGCTAGGTACAGTTCCTGCCGATGAAAACATAATAGAGGAATATGGACTGCCAAAAGTATATTCAACATTTGGCACTATGGTGGTTCGTTTTATTTTTCCTGTTACATCGCCTTGACCACTATGTATAGCCCCATTACCCATATATAATATATATGAATCAAGAAAATCATGCGATTGAGCCCAGGTTGTAGTTAAATTTTCGGTAGGAGTAAGTACATTTGAATAGTTACCATAGTTGTATGTCATTTCTAACACACCATTGGTTGCATTGGGGTTAGTTACCGGTAAATCAAGTATTCCATTCACAGTAATATCTCCCGTAGCAGTTGCGCCTGCAGTATTACTGATGGTTAAATTATTATAGGTACCTGCCACTGCTTTTTGAGCACTTGTACCATTATAATGTATTAATCCTCCCCATGTTTTACCGGTTGGAATAGGAAGTGACGAAGTGTTTTGAGTGGTAATAGTGCCATTGTTTGTAATAGTAGAAAGCATTCCTGCAAGAGTATAGTTACTTAAGTTTAATGTTTGCAAAGCAACTACTTGAAGTGTGTTTTCAATCTGTATATTGCCATAAATACTTGTTGTATTGCTATTTGTAGTAGATATTGCAAGTGTATGCAATGTATTTGTAGTTCCCGGAGTAGTTTGGTCAAAACTCAATGTATTATTGGTGTTACCGTTTACAATAATACTACTTGATGATGAACCTCGAATTCCTTCTTGAACAGTATTTATGATGGTTCCACCAATAGTTAGTGTGTTTGCTCCTATAGCTAATTTTCCATTTGTAAATGTGAGATTACCTAATGAAGAAATTATGGTGTTTCCAAGCATAGAAATTACTCCACCTGAACGATTTATCGTTAAGTTTTGCAATGCATTGGTACTACCCGCAGTTGTTTGGTCAAGTCCAAAACTTGTTGAACCTGTTCCTGTAAAGAGTAACGAAGAACTTGTGCTACCAATAATCGAAGTTCCAGGATTCGAAATGCTTCCACTTATGGTAAGCGTGTTGCCATTGAGATTTAACTTTCCTGTACCGGCATTCGCACTAAAGTTTACATTGGTAACGGTAAGATTTCCTTGTAATGATAATTGTGACGAATTACTGTTGGCAATCGAGAGTGTGCCGATTGTATTTGTTGCAAATGTATTGTTTGCAATAGTTTGGGGATTAGTTCCTATATATTCTATAGTTCCATTGGTTGCCGTAAAAGTACCCGTATTTATAATGTTGGCAGCAATTCTCATGGTTCCACCTGCTTGAACGGTAATAGAAGCATTTGATTCCATATAAATGCTTACAGCACCTACAGTTGTACCATTTGGAATTATAGGATATCGAGGTCAGCCATTTGGAATATTGGCAAAACTAGGGCTTGTAGTAGTAGGAACCACTGCCGGTGACCAATTGTTGGGGTCGTTCCAGTTGGTACTTACATTCCCAGTCCAATTTGCTTCAGATATATCATAATAGGTTTTTTGGTCGTTACTAAAGTTTGTAACATACGTGTCGTTTGTCCACGTACTAAAAATTAATATTTCAAATACATATCCATTGAAATACGTTGCAGTAGGAGTATAGTATCCTATAGAAAGTAAGCCTGCATTGGTAATGGAAGATGATGACTGTCCGTTGGTAGTTCCAATATAATTTCCATTTTTATAATACCTGGTACCATTTGCAGAATATTTTACTATAGAATGCACTTCTAATCCAGGCGAAACATTTGAACTATATACATGTTCATTGTTGTATTGATTAAGAATTAATTCCGATGCATTTTTATATCCAAAACTTAAAATAGTATTCGATGGACCTAATCCTCCGGTAGTACTCAAAACATAACTTGGTGTTGGCACATTTATATTTGCTTCGGCACTTACTTTATTTACAATATAATTGGTACCATTCATAAATGAAGCTGCTGCATTTGTGTATAAAGCCGATTGTAATGCAGAACTAAATTGAATGGTAACCTTGTTGTTGACAATATTTAGTACTCCTGCATGTACAATTCTTGGTTGATTCAAAGGGTTTGATTGAAATACATGCCTATTGTAGCCACTTTGGTCAAACCATTGGCTTACAAACACATCGGTACCGGCAAAAAAGCTGCTGAATGATAGAGTGCCTGATCTTGCTCTATATGATTGTGTTGATACAGCCCCACCTGCTTTTGTTTGTAATGTTAGTGACGTATTAGATGTAATAGCCGATACAATTCCTAAAGTAATATTATTACTGATAAGTAAATCGCCTACACTTAGTTCTGTTGTAAACAAAGTGCCTACCCCGGTAACAGTAGCAGACGTACCGCGATATGCAATGCCTGATACTGCAGTAGCATCCGTTGCATTTACAATACATGAAGTATTATTCGTGATAGAG
Organism: Bacteroidota bacterium; assembly: GCA_029266015.1. Classification (GTDB taxonomy): domain Bacteria; phylum Bacteroidota; class Bacteroidia; order Bacteroidales; family UBA1715; genus MWCJ01. Next base: position 7,639 of record JAJUFK010000048.1, on the reverse strand, counting down.
GAAACAGTACCAATATAGGTATTCGATGTGTTAAATAACTTATTACCTATCTGTAACTCTGTGGTAAACAATGTAGATGTTCCTGTAACTACGGCTTTATTCGTTTTGAATGCAATACCCGATTGAGATATTGTTGCAGTATTGTTTAATATAATGCTTGTATTGCTCGAAACAGAACGAACTACACCCAAAAATACATTAGATGTTGTATATAATAAGTCACCTGCCGATACTTGTGTAGTAAAACTAGTTCCTACACCGGTAACTGTAGTTGATGTATTACTTGTGGTAATAGTTCCAGTTTTGTTTACGGCAATGGTAATAGTTCCAGTTTTTGATGCAGTAGTCGAAATTGTACCTGTTTTTACGGTACCTAAATTTTGAGAGAGCGCAGCTCCTTCTGTAAAAACTACAGAGCTACCGGCATCTACCGAAGCAGGTGAATTGGCTGAATTAAAATACACAAATGCTTCGGCATTATCTAATGACCTCCGAACTTTTATAGCAGGGCCCGAATACGAAGTACTTAATTGTCGAATACTATAAACAGCAGCTCCCGGCCTATTTGCATCAAGACCTATTATATCTAGAGTATTTTGGGAATGCACACCGCTTATAAATACTGATAAAAAAATGATATATATAAATGACTGTCTCATTGTTAAAAATTTCTCTCTTTTACATAGACATAATTCAGATAATTTCATTACAAAAGAATAAATATTTTTTCTTCTCAAATAATTGATTTTCAAAAAAATACAAAACAAAAAAATTATTTTTTTATACGATTTTTTACTGAAAAAGTTTCAAATAAATTGTGATGCTAAAAGAAAAAATTATGTAAAAAAAAGCTGCCATATTTGGCAGCCTTCTTTGGGGTGGAAGACCGGGCTCGAACCGGCGACCCTTAGAACCACAATCTAATGCTCTAACCAACTGAGCTACAACCACCATGTAGAATTTTGGACTGCAAAAATAACACTTTTTTATTTACCACAAAATATTATGTTCAATTTTTAACAAATTATCACTACTTTTGAAATGCTATAATTTCTAATATATTTTTCATTGCTATGCCTCGATTTATTGCCGATTTTCATATTCATTCCAAATATTCAATGGCTACCAGTAAGCAACTTACGCCAAAGTGGTTAGATTATTGGGCTCGCATTAAGGGTATATCTGTAGTGGGTACCGGCGATTTTACGCATCAAAAGTGGACTGCAGAATTGTACGAACAATTGCAACCTGCCGAACAAGGTTTGTTTATGCTAAAGCCTGATTTTATTGAGCATTCGCAAGCGATACCTCAAGCGAAGGTGCGTTTTATGCTTACTGCCGAAATTAGTTCTATTTACAAAAAAAATGGAAAAACCCGTAAAGTACATACTATTTTGTGGGCTCCCGATTTTGATACTGTAACCAAAGTGCAGCATGCGTTTTTGCAACGCAATTTAAACATTGCTTCAGATGGTCGCCCAATTATTGGTATGGATGCACGCGATTTGGCAGCACTATGCAAAGATATTTCTCCCAATATTCACATAGTTCCTGCGCATATTTGGACACCTTGGTTTTCTGCTCTTGGCGCCAAATCGGGATTCGATTCTATTGCCGAATGTTATGGCGATATGGAGCCATATATTTTTGCGGTAGAAACCGGCTTATCGTCAGATGCGCCTATGAATTGGATGTGTAGTTTTCTCGACCGCTATGCCTTACTTTCGAATTCCGATGCACATTCTCCCGAAAAATTAGGAAGAAATGTCAATGTGTTTGATTGCGATATTTCATACAATGCTATAGTGCATGCATTGCAACATAAAGAATTAAAACAATTTGTAGGTACTATCGATACCTATCCGCAAGCAGGCAAATATCATTTTTCCGGGCATCGCAAATGTGGTGTATGTGCTACGCCGGTTGAGGTATTGCAACATGCATTTGTATGCAAAATATGCAAAAAAACCTATACATTCGGGGTTATGGACCGTGTAATGCAATTGGCAGACCGTCGCGATATTAGTATGTGTTACAATTGGCAATCGATAGAATATATTATTTCATTGCCTGAATTATTGGCTCAAGCATATAATGTAAGCGAAACGTCCAAAAAAGTAAAAGCAATCTATATGCAAATGATTCAACATTTGGGGGCAGAATTTGAGATACTTACACATTGCGAAATTTCTGATATAGCACAATGTTCGAATTCATTTGTAGCCGAAGGAATTCGTCGAATGCGTGCCGGTGAGGTGTATGTTACCGAAGGGTACGATGGCGAATATGGTGATATTCGAGTATTTACTAACGATGAGGTGAGTGAATTTGTAAAAAATACAGAGTATATTCCTTTTAAAAATATACACAAGCCATTGCAACGATTTTATTTTGATTTGCATGCGTATGATAAAGAAGCACAAAAAACGGACTTTTCACTTTTGCATGGAAAGAAACCCGACGGACAATTGCAATTATTTTTGTAAAAATGTATATGTTTGTTAAAAAAAAGAAATTATGAGTAAACAAGTAAAAGGTTTTATTGTTGTGTGTTTAGTAAGTATTCATGCAAGTTTTGCTCAATATAACTTTTTTACTGCTCAAACAAACGATTCTCTTACCACAGATTTTTATAAACGTTCATTACGAGTTACAACTATTGTATTGTACCAAATGAATGTTCATGATATTGGTGCTTCTTTTTTTATACATAATTCACTTGATAGAATTTCGTATTATATAGAATGTAAAACAAATTTACCAGGTCGATATGTTATAACAGGTAATCAATTACAAGGTTTGGGAGTATCGCAAATGATAGTACCGTATAGGTCATTTTCGTGTAATATTGGAATAGCACGTGCAGTAACACGAAATTGGTTTGTATATGCAGCTCCGGGATTTGTTGCTCAACGTACTTATTATACAAATACTGAAAATAGTTTGTTTACTTATACAATTCCTAAACACGGCATGTGGTATACTGCTACGTTTGGAGGAATGTATGCGGCAAATAATAAATTATCGGCACAAGCAGGAATAGATATTTTTAATAAGAATTTACTTGTAGGTATAGGATATACATTTTAAAAACATAGTATATGAATATTTGTAAACATATATGTTTTTTTGTTACTGTTTTGGTTGCAGTATCATGCTCATCACAAAAAACGGCACGTGTTGGGAAAGCAGAAACAGTTGATTATACATACCCTAAATTTACGCAAAAGGATAGTTTGCGAGGTGCTTTAAATCCTTTTAGAACGTGTTATAATGTATTGCATTATACACTTACAATTGATGTAAATCCTCAAAAAAAATCTATTCAAGGGTATGTAGATATGCAATTTTCTGTAATGCAACATTCTGAAAAAATGCAGGTTGATTTATTTAAAAATATGACCATGGATAGTATTGTTTTGCATGGAAAACGACTTAAGTTTGAACGAAAATATGATGCTGTTTTCATACAAATACCTCAATTAGAAATAGGGAAAACAGAAACTATAAGAATGTATTATAAAGGAAAGCCTTTAGAAGCTCCTCGTCCACCTTGGGAGGGAGGTTTTGTATGGAAAAAAGATGAACAGAAAAATCCGTGGATAGGTGTTGCTTGCGAGTTGGTAGGAGCAAGTTTATGGTGGCCATGTAAAGACCATTTAAGTGATGAACCCGAATATGGTGTTACCATGAATGTTGCTGTACCTCAGGGGTTTACGGTTGTTTCGAATGGAAAATTACTTGAACAAAAATCATACAAAGGAAAAGATACGTATACATGGCAAACAAAGTATACTATAAACAACTATAATGTTACATTGTATATTGGGAAATTTGAACATTTTTCTGAAAAATATAAAGGAATTGATACTACCATAACTCTTGATTATTATGTATTACCCGAGCATTTAGAAAAAACAAAAATAACATTTCAACAAACCTCTAATATTCTTAGATATTATGAGTCAATATATGGTCCTTATCCATGGCCAAGAGAAGGATTTAAACTTGTTGGGAGTCCATATGAAGGAATGGAACATCAAACAGCAATAGCATATGGAACCGGTTTCAGAACACATCATTTAGGATTTGATTATATTATTTTACATGAATCGGCACATGAATGGTGGGGCAATTCAATATCGGTAGACGATTTTGCCGATATATTTATTCACGAAGGTTTTGCTACATATTCGGAAGCTTTGTTTATTGAACACACATATGGTGTAAAAGAAGCTGAACGATACATGTATAAATATGCAGGATATATTAAAAATAAAAATCCAATTGTAGGCCCCAGAGATGTTAATTTTTGGGATTATAAAGATACCGATCCGTATATGAAAGGAGCATGGACGCTTCATGGATTGCGTTATGTAATTAATAATGATAGTTTGTTTTTTGATATTTTAAAAACGTATTACAACACTCGGGCATATTCTGTAGTAACTGTAAAAGATTTTACTGATTTTGTACAGCAAAAATCGGGTATGAATTTAGAATGGTATTTTACTCAGTATTTATATAGTAGGCATGTGCCCACACTTGAATATGTTGCTTATAAAAAAGATAATATCGTAACTATAGAAATGCGTTGGGCTAATGTGCAATCAAATTTTGCATTACCTGTTCAAATTGATTTAAATGGAGAATCTATTCGAGTATTACCTTCTACCGAACCAAAACGGTTTGTTTTTCACAATGTTACAGAAATAGAGTTAAATCCTTATAAAGCATATTTTATAGTAAAAAATGTAGAATCGTTTAAATAATTGTAAAAAGTGAATATTCCAATTTCAAAACAGATAATAGATACAGCATTACATCGAAATGGTATCCATGATATAGCAAAAGCATCTATTCGACAAATTGTTAAATTAGTTAATGAACTAGAAACAGAAACTGGGGTTGAATTTGTCAAAATGGAAATGGGAGTACCGGGGTTGTCGCCGGTGTCAATAGGAGTAGATGCAGAAATACAAGCATTAAAAAATGGTGTAGCTTCTATTTATCCTAATATTGAAGGTATTCCTGAACTAAAAACAGAAATGGCTCGCTTTGTTCAGTCTTTTTTAAATGTTACTGTATCACCCCAATCATGTGTACCAACAGTAGGTTCTATGCAAGGAGCATTTGCCTCTTTTTTAACGGCTTGTAGAAGCAATGCGGCAAAAACGAAATTATTGTTTATTGATCCGGGTTTTCCAGTACAAAAACAGCAATTACAGATTTTAGGATTAGCATTTGAATCATTTGATGTATATAATTATCGTGGTGCTGCATTACGACAAAAATTAGAAGAATATTGCAGCAGTGGTACTATATCAACTATTTTGTATTCGTCACCAAACAATCCTACGTGGATATGTTTTACAGAAGAAGAATTGCAAATAATAGCTGATATTGCCAGTAAGTATGATATAATTGTAATAGAAGACTTAGCTTATTTTGGTATGGATTTTAGAACAGATTATGGGATTCCCGGACAACCTCCATATCAACCTACAGTAGCGCAATATACCAAAAATTATATATTATTGATTTCGGCATCAAAAGCATTTAGTTATGCAGGTCAACGAATAGCAGCTCTTATAGTTTCTGATGAGTTAGCTAAACGAACATATCCTGATTTGTTACGATATTTTTCATCAGCAGAATTTGGCAAAGCTCTTATATTTGGAGCATTGTATGGCTTATCATCGGGCACTGCACATTCGGTACAATATGCATTTGCGGCATTGTTGCGTGAAGCAAACAATGGAACATATAATTTTGTAAAAGATGTGCAAGAATATGGACGAAGAGCCAAAGCTATGAAAGAATTATTTGTAAAGTATGGATTTTCAATAGTATATGATACCGATATTGACAAACCTATAGCAGATGGATTTTATTTTACCATTTCATATAAACATTTAAAGGGGAGTGAATTGGTTTATGAATTATTGCAATATGGAATCAGTGCAATTACATTAGATATTACCGGAAGTGAACGCACACAAGGTTTACGTGCTTGCACATCGCAAATAGGAAATAAACAATTGAATTATTTGCAAGAACGATTACCACTTTTCAATACAAATCATTAAATACTTATATTATGGCAAACAAACGCACATTTAAAAAAGAGATAACACTATTTTTAGAATTAGTGTTTGAAGAATGTTTATTTACAAGAGAATTTAATCCCTCTAAATCTGCACAGATAGATGAATTGATAGATCAAGCGGTAAGTTTATATACATTAACAATATCGGCTCGCAAAACAGAAGCGAATCTTTCATATAAAGAATTTTATACAGCTTTACAAGAAGTATACTATTCAAAAATACTTGAGATACTTAATTCATTAGAAGAATTGCGAAAATAAGAAGCAGTATGCTTGCAGATTTTCATCCTCATGCAATATGTAAATATTGCCCTAAATGCGGTAGTAAAGGATTTAAACCTCATTCTCCAAAATCACAAAAGTGTGATGTGTGTGGGTTTGTATTTTTTACAAATGCAGCAGCAGCAGTAGCTGCAATTATTACTAATACACAAGGTGAGATATTATTAACCACTCGGGCTTTTGATCCCGGTAAAGGTTTACTTGATTTACCCGGAGGTTTTGTTGATCCGGGAGAATCTATTGAACAAGCACTTCATCGCGAAATTTATGAAGAGCTCAATTTACATATTTCATCGAGTACATATATAGGTTCGTTTCCTAATGAATATGTATATGGAGGAATTCTATATTATACCATTGATTTAGTGTTTGAATGTGATATTAATGATATATCAACCATACGAGTTGCCGATGATGTTTCTGCATATGGTTTTTATAAACCAACACAAGAACTCATAGAACAAGTTGGATTACCTTCAATCAAAAAAATTCTTGCACATTATACTATGAGTGATACAAAATAGAAAAAATAGTATTAGTATTTGTATTGAAAATCAAAAATATGCGTTCACACACAAAAAATGCTGATACATTTTAGTAAAAAAAAAATGAATCACCTTTCAAATGATTTTGTATATTATATTTTTTACATAAATTTGTACCAATTAAAAATATTGTTTCATTTATTATCTTATAAATATTTATTATTATGGATATTAAGATTGGTATTAACGGATTTGGACGTATCGGACGTTTTGTTTTCCGTCAAGCTATTGCAAAAGGAACGGTTGAAGTTGTAGCAATTAACGACTTAATTGATGTTGATTACATGGCATACATGTTAAAATATGATTCAACTCACGGTCAATTCAAAGGAACTGTTGAAGTTAAAGACGGTAAATTAATTGTAAACGGTAAAGCTATCCGTGTAACTGCCGAAAAAAATCCTGCTGATATTAACTGGGGTGCTGTAGGTGCTGATTATGTTGTAGAATCTACAGGTTTATTCTTAGAAAAATCAAAAGCTCAAGCTCATATAGATGGTGGTGCTAAAAAAGTAATCATGTCAGCTCCATCAAAAGATGATACTCCAATGTTTGTAATGGGTGTTAATCACAAATCATATACAAAAGATATGAATTTTGTATCAAACGCTTCTTGTACAACAAACTGTTTAGCTCCTATTGCTAAAGTTCTTAACGATAATTGGGGTATTGTAGAAGGTCTTATGACTACAGTACACGCTAC
>JAJUFK010000297.1 GCA_029266015.1 Bacteroidota bacterium | reverse complement strand
GTGGCTTTTGACGGGCCTACTACTATTTCAACATACATGGGGTATGGGTATACATATTTTACAAACGGGAATCTTACAATAACCAATTATAATTCAAATAATGGTGGTACTGTTACTACCAACGAAATAGTGTCGAACAATAGTGACTTGATATTTACAAATAAACCTGTAGCGAAAAGTACTGCATTACTTACCAATATTAAAGGCGATATATATTTTAATGCAGGTTTTGAAAATGCATATACAGGTACACCGCCAACACGCCTAATTGCAAACAATGTTTATATCAATACCAGTTTAAAAGGTGAAGGAGGAACAAATTTATATATTCAAGCTAATGTAATTCAACAAGGTAATGTTGCTATAAATCAAAATTCAAATGGTAATATATATATACAAAAAAACTTTAATAGTAACGGATACACTACAAATTTTGATAATACAAATGCAACATTTAAAATTGAGGGAAATAGTAGATTCGACAATATCACAGGTCATTTAAATAGTACGGCAAGTATTATTACACTCGGTAATTCATATATGAAAGGTTCCGGTACATTTGGTCCCAATGATGGTTCTATTTATGTTGGTGGATTTTTAACAATAGAAACTGTGCAAGTGAGTTTTCAAGGTTCTGCAAAAGGCTATATTGGTGGAGCATTTACTGCGGCGGAATTTGAGTCAGGTGGTGTATATTCATCGTCATCATATAATCCAAGTACCGTTATTGGCGGTTCCGGATTTCATCCTCGTAATGCAACAAACGATCCCGATGCTGCCGGAGGAAATTATTTATCATATAAAGGAGGACAAATTACTAGTGCTTCAATGATTTCAAATTTAGCGGCAGGAGCAGCTGTGCTCGATGTAGAGCCCGAAGCTTGGGAGTTGCCTATTACATTATTGTCTTTTATTGCTCAAAAAGTTCAAGGAGGAGTGTTGCTTGAATGGGTAACAGCAAGCGAAAAAAACAATGATTATTTTACCGTATATCGTTCACATAATGGATTTGATTTTGAAGCAATCGGAAGCATTTCGGGGGCGGGTACAACCAATATTTCACATGAATACAGCTATACCGATTATAGTGTATTTGGAGAAGTTACGTATTATAAATTAGGTCAAACAGATTATGACGGTAAAAAAACATATTCGCCAATACTATCGGTATTTGAAGATACACCCACATTTGAAATTCTTCGTTGTATAAATACTGTTTCAACTCAATGCACATTATATATTCAATTGAATACTGCTGACATAAATAATTTGTATATAATAAATTCGAATGGTGCTATTGTATATAATAAAATATTTGTGAATACAGTATATGAACAAATAGATATAACACTAACTCCGGGAATATATACCGTAATTAATAAAACAAAAAATTCAGTAAATTCTGTTCAAATATTAGTAAAATAAAAAAGCAGACTCCGTAAAGGACGTCTGCTAAAATGAGGTGGTAAGGTAAGTCAATAGTTTCCGATACAAATATAGAATTTTTTTATTTATAAACGCAATAAAAGTGTGTAAAAATACTGTTATTTTTTATGCTGTTTTATATGTAATTGACTATCAGTTATTTTTTTGTAAGTAAAACGACATTTTCAACATGATGAGTATGAGGAAACATGTCTACTGCTTGTGATTTTTCTATGGTATATATTGATGTTAATAGTTGTAAATCGCGAGCTTGTGTTGCCGGATTACAACTTACATATACAATTCGTTGGGGTTTACATCGTATAATTGTGTCAACTACATCTTGATGCATACCGGCACGTGGCGGGTCTGTTATTATAACATCGGGCGACCCGTGAGTTTGAATAAATTCATCGGTTAATATATCTTTCATGTCGCCGGCAAAGAAAGACGTATTGGTGATGGCATTTTGTAACGAATTTTGTTTGGCATCTTCTATCGCCTCCGGTATATATTCTATTCCAACAACTTTGCGAGCGTGTTTTGCAATAAAATTAGCAATAGTGCCTGTTCCTGTGTATAAATCATACACAATTTCATGTCCCTGCAATTGAGCAAATTCTCGTGTTATACAGTATAGTTTATATGCTTGATTGGAATTTGTTTGATAAAATGATTTGGGACCAATTTTAAATTGTAAATCTTCCATATATTCTACAATATGGTCATTTCCGGCAAATACTAATATTTCTTGATCGTGAATAGTGTCGTTAGCTTTTTGGTTTATACAATAAAGAAGAGAAGTAATTTGTGGAAATTCTTTATAAATAGCGTCTAATATGTGTTTGTGTTTATGAGCATCATTTTCATAAAATACTACAATGAGCATTATTTCTCCTTTACTAGTAGTTCTTATAATGAGTGTACGAAGTAATCCTGTGTGATTGCGAATATCAAAAAAGCTATAATTATGAGTAAGAGCAAATTCTCGGATAAAATTACGAATAGCATTACTTGGTTCAGCTTGTAAATAACATGTTTCTATATCAACTATTTTGTCAAACAATTTTGGAACATGAAAACCAACCGCATTTGATTGTGTAATTGCAGTGTTATGTATAATTTCTTCTTGTGTAATCCATCGCTTGTTTGAAAACGTAAATTCTAATTTATTGCGATATAATGTAGTTTCATCAGCTCCAACTATTGGAAGAGATTGTTGAATATGAACATGACCAATGCGTGTAAGTTGATCTGTAACTTGTTTTTCTTTGTATTCTAATTGTAAATGATAGGGAAGTATTTGCCATTTGCACCCGCCACATATTCCGAAATGCTTACAAAAAGCTTCTGTTCTTTGCGAACTGTATTTTTCAAATGTTAGAATTCTTGCTTCGCAATATCGTTTTTTCTTTTTTGTAATTTGTAGAGTAACTATATCATTGGGAATAGCTCCTTCTACAAAAATAATAAGGTCATCAACTTTTGCTATAGCTTTTCCTTCAGCTGCAATGTCAATTATTTGTACATGTTCAAGAATCGGAAAATTTTTTTTTCGTCCCACAGTTCTATTCATTAATTTATTTGCAAATATTCATATATTTGTAATAATTATTGATGAATTCATGGAAATATTTACACATTTATTATTAGGAGCAATAGTAGCCGGCTTATTTGGAGCAAGGTATATTGGAAATTGGGCTTTTTTATGGG
>JAJUFK010000098.1 GCA_029266015.1 Bacteroidota bacterium | reverse complement strand
GGGTGAAATTTACCTAAAACCTCCCCTACAATTCTTGCTGATTTTTTATATGCGGTATTTGAGCGAACACCTAATTCATGCATACCAAAAAGTACTCTTCGGTGAACAGGTTTAAACCCGTCGCGAACATCAGGTAATGCTCTAGAAACTATTACAGACATTGAATAATCAATGTATGCCGATTTCATTTCTTCTTCAATATTTAATTGAATAATTTTTTCTCCCTCAGTCATAGTTTATATATGATTTTTACTATAATTTAACACAAAATCTTGAAGTTTAGTTTCAAATAACAAAGTACCTTAATCCAAATTTATTTTCATAATTTATTCACAGTAATTTATTAACATTTTTTTGTTTATAAATATTTAACGACATAATTATCTGAAAACCTTATAAAAATTAGATTGAACAATAAAAAAATGACAAAATAGTATGTGTGATGTGAATAAATTTCATATTTTTAACAAAAAAAAACTATGGACAAAGAATTCTCTGAACATATGAAAGAAGTTTTATCGTATAGCCGTGAAGAAGCTATACGTCTCGGTAATAGCATGATTGACGCTGATCATTTGTTTTTGGGGTTACTTCGTGAAGGAACTTCACAAGCTGTACGCATTTTAGAAGCATTACATTGCAATATAGAATACACAAAACAACAAATAGATAATTCACTACGAGAACCTATGCCACTGAGTGAAGATGAGCAAGAAAAAATTCCCCTTAAACGAACAGCAGATAAAATATTAAAAATCTCTATTTTGGAATCAAAATTTTTAAATCACTCAAAAGTTGAACCTGAACATTTATTATTAGCATTATTAAAAGAAAATAATTCATTATCGGCAGAAATTATGAACAAACAAGATATTACATACGAAAAAGTAAAACAACACATACAAATACCAAATCCTGAAAATAAATCTCAAAATCCATTTGGTGATGATGATGACGATATGTCAAAATCACAAAAACAACCAAATTCTCCAAAAACCGAAAAACCATCGGAAACACCAGTTTTAGATAATTTTGGAGTAGATTTAACCAAAGCTGCAGAAGAAGGCAGATTGGATTTGGTAGTTGGTCGTGAAAAAGAAATTGAACGTATAGCTCAAATTTTAAGTCGTCGAAAAAAAAATAATCCGATTTTAATTGGAGAACCCGGAGTAGGAAAATCTGCAATTGCAGAAGGTTTAGCTTTGAGAATTGTACAAAAACAAGTATCGCGTATATTATTTAATAAACGTGTGCTTACACTTGATTTGGCTTCTATAGTGGCAGGAACTAAATATAGAGGTCAATTTGAAGAACGAATGAAAGCTATGCTTAATGAATTAGCTCGTTCAAAAGATGTTATTTTATTTATTGATGAAATACATACCATTGTTGGCGCTGGTGGTGCTTCGGGGTCATTAGATGCTGCAAATATGCTTAAACCTGCATTGGCTCGTGGAGAGATTCAATGTATTGGAGCAACTACGCTTGATGAATACAGACAACATATTGAAAAAGACGGAGCATTGGAACGTCGGTTTCAAAAAGTAATGGTAGAACCCGCAACAGTTGATGAAGCTATTAATATTCTAAATAATATTAAAAAACATTATGAAAAACATCATGGTGTGTATTATACCGATGATGCTATAAAAGCATGTGTATATTTAACTCACAGATATATAACCGACAGACATCTGCCAGATAAAGCTATTGATGCTCTTGATGAAGCAGGGTCTCGTGTCCATATTCAAAACATTCAAGTTCCAACTACAATAGTATCATTAGAAAAAGAAATTGAAGAATTAAAACAAAAGAAAATAGATGCTGTTCGCAATCAAAATTTTGAATTGGCTGCAAGTTACCGAGACAATGAAAAAATGCTTATAAAGCAAATTGAAGAAGAAAATAAAAAATGGCAAGATATGCTTCTTGAACAAAAAGAACCGGTAACAGAAGAAAATGTAGCTGAGGTTGTTGCTATGATGTCGGGAGTGCCAGTAAAACGAATTGCTCAAGAAGAAGGTGCTCGATTACTGAAAATGTACGATGAAATAAAAGGCAGCGTAATTGGACAAGATGAAGCTATAAAACGAATAGTTAAAGCTATACAAAGAAATAGAGCCGGATTAAAAGATCCTAAAAAACCAATTGGTTCATTTATATTTTTAGGACCTACCGGTGTTGGAAAAACACAATTGGCCAAAGTATTAGCCGAATATTTATTTGACTCTAAAGATACATTAATACGTATTGATATGAGTGAATATATGGAAAAATTTTCGGTATCACGTTTAGTTGGAGCTCCTCCGGGATATGTGGGATATGAAGAAGGCGGACAATTAACAGAAAAAGTTCGCAGAAAACCCTACTCTGTAGTATTACTCGATGAAATTGAAAAAGCTCATCCTGATGTTTTTCATATATTATTACAAGTATTAGATGAAGGTCATTTAACTGATAGTTTTGGAAGAAAAGTAGATTTTAAAAATACTATTATTATAATGACGTCTAATATTGGAACACGCGAAATTACAGAGTTTGGCAACAGTATAGGATTTAGTCCAAAATCAAAAGAAGAGCAAGTTCAAGAATATGCAAAATCTGTTGTAGAAAAAGCTCTCAAAAAAGCATTTACTCCTGAATTTTTAAATAGAATAGATGACTTAATACAATTTAACACTCTCACAAAAGATGACATCTATAAAATCATTGAAATAGAATTACAAGATTTACTTAATAGAGTAAAACATTTAAAATTCAATTTGCATTTAACTCAAGAACTTAAAGATTTTATAGTAGAAAAAGGATACGATCAACGATTTGGTGCTCGCCCACTGAAACGAGCAATTCAGAAATATATAGAAGATCCTATGGCTGAATTTATGCTTGGTAATAAAATAGAAGAAGGCGCATATATTCAAATAGATTATAAACAAGACAATGTGGATATATCAATTTTGCCAAATGCTATTGTTGAAAATATAAATTAAATATGCATGGCTATTGATTCTCATTCATTTTTATTACACACTCCTATTACACTGAATTTACATGAAACAGAAATTGTTTTAAGTGATTTCATTTATAATGTTCATGACATTGTAGATATTTCTACACATAGCGCTATTGAGGTTTGGTATAATTCAAAAAAACACATTGTATGTCTTGAAATTATTGATTCACAATCATTACCTCAAGTTTCAATATTAGAAATAGTTTTACAATCTGGCACCAAACATCACATAGCTTTAATTAAATCAAAAAAAATAATTCATACCATTCGTTTTACAGGATATGCCCGTAATGTTCAAATAGCTGGTGATTTTAATAGTTGGAATCCTAAAGGTTTTGATTTTATATATAAAGATGGTGCATGGCAATATTCATTAGAAATAGAACCGGGTAATTATTCATATCAATTAATAATAGATGGTGCTTGGCAAAACGACCCAAATAATAATGAAGTATTGGAAAATGGATATGGTGGATATAATTCTTTATTGCGAGTTCCTTTTTCTAAAGGAAATGATATTTTTATAGAAACTCAAAAAGTATTAACAGACAATATTATAATTCATATAGATGGAACTATAACCAATTATGTGGTTTTATGGCAAAATATATTGATTAATGATATATATACGTTTCATCATCTAGAAAAATTACTTATTACCATTCCACAAGAAGCTCATTCGTATGCACGTTCATTTATTCGAGTTTATTGTTTTAATAACGACACTGTTTCAAACGACATAACTATACCTTTACACTATGGAAATGTTGTGTGTTCACCTCAAGAGTTAACTCGTGATGATAAAGAATCGCAAGTTATATATTTTGCTCTTATTGATAGATTTTACAATGGCAATTCAAAAAATAATAAACCTATAAAAGACCCGGCTATTCACCCAAAACAAAATTTTCATGGTGGTGATATCTGTGGTATAACTAAAAAAATTAAAGAAGGATATTTTTCAAAATTAGGTATAAATACAATTTGGATATCACCTGTAGTAAAAAATCCAGATAAAGCTTGTGAGAAACACGGAGTTAAATCTGCCGGATATCATGGCTACTGGCCAATAGATTCCGAAAAAATTGACCCTCGATTCGGCACAAGCGAAGAGCTAAACGAATTAGTTCAAACAGCTCATTCGCACAATATTAATATTATTCTTGATTATGTAGCAAATCATGTTCATCAAGATAATCCAATCATTGTAAATCACCCCGACTGGTGTACTCCACTTTATTTACCTGATGGTTCAAAAAATATTGGCAGATGGGAAGAATACCGATTTACTACTTGGTTTGAAGAATTTTTACCTACTTTAGATTATGACAAACCCGAAGTTGTTGAAACTATGACCAATATTGCTGTAGAATGGATTAAAAAATTTGATCTTGATGGTTTTAGACACGATGCTACAAAACATATTTCTACAACATTTTGGAGAACCCTCACAAAAAAATTAAAACAAGAAATAGTATTTCCCAAACAAAAACGGCTATATCAAATTGGCGAAACATTTGGTGGCCGTGAAATGCTAAAAACATATATAAATTCAGGAATACATGATGGACAATTTTCATTTAATTTATATTATGAAACACGCTCTGCGTTTTTATATCAAGATGTTCATTTTGAAAAACTTGCAACATGCCTAATGCAAGAATTATTGCATTTTGGATACCATCATCTTATGGGTAATATTTCCGGAAATCATGATATGCCTCGATTTATTTCATATGCAGGCGAAGATTTGTGGATGAACCAAAATGCTGAACATGAAGGCTGGAATAGACACATAACCGTAAAAAATCCTATTGGATATAAAAAATTATCAATGCTCCTAGCTTTTAATTGTACAATTCCTGGTATTCCTGTTATTTATTATGGTGACGAAATAGGTATGCCAGGTGGTGGAGATCCTGATAATAGACGTCCAATGAAATTTGTAGGCCTCTCAGACCATGAACAAAAAACATTACATAAAACACAATTGTTAGTCAATATGCGTACTCACTATATGCCTCTTATGTATGGTACATTTCGTTTTATAAAAGTAGAAAAACAAATATTGATATATAAACGTAAATATTTCGAAGAATTTTCCTATGTTGTATTTAATAAAACTAATAGCAAACAAACTATATGTTTTGACGATTTTGATTGCAATGTATCAATATTACATTCCATGTTGGGAAATACATGTAGTGTGAATAAAACAAAAATAACTATAGATTTAGAATCAATGAGTTATGATATAGTATTTTCACATGAACATATTATTGAAACTGTAAAACTTTCTTCGGATTATTATATAGCATAATGAAATCTTTTTTTGCAACATTCTTTTTCTGTTTGTTTTTTTTATTTGTTTCACAAGCACAAAATAAAAACGGCTTATATTGGGGGTTGAGAATTGGAGCATATAGTGCAAATAATAAACAAGCTGATTTTTATAATGGTAAACAATCGGAACAAAGTAACTTAGAGACTCTTATTGAACAATCATATTATTATGATAAAATTGCAGAATATTACAATGATGATTTCAGTATATATTCACAAACACCTATTATGAAATATAATCCTACCGTAACAGTTGGTGGATTACTTCATTATTTTATAACAACTAATTTAGCTGTATATACACAAGTATCATTAGTACAATTACAAGGATTAGGTGTTTTTCAAATTCAATTAGCAAGTCCCGTTCAAGGTACACAATTGGGAACTAACATAAAAAATGGTTCAATTCATGCAAAAGAACAACGATTTATGCTCGATTTTGGCTTACAACATACATTCGAAAATAAAAAAACATATAAGCCATATATCATGGGAGGCATGTCTATTCTATCAATGCAAGTAATAGAACATACCTTTTCAATTGCAAATGTTGAAGGTACGTTTTCATATTATAATGCTCAAGCAACAGGTAATTCTTATTTTTCTACATTTGCTTACGGACCACAAATAGGATTAGGCTTTCAAGTACCAGTTCAAAAAGGAACGGTATATATTGGAGGAGAATTTGATTATATTTCATTTCAACATCAAAATGATGGTTTTACCTTACAAAGTAAGTTAATTTGTAAAATAGAAATGTAATTAACATATTACAAACACATACTTGTTTGTATCTTTCTGTTAAAAAAACGCCATGTATTTTGTATGTTTGTAAAAATATATAACAATGGCAAAAGAAACTTATAAAAAATTTCCACCTCAAAAACTTGAGATAGATTATTCGGGCAAAACTCCTCCATTTTCTGAGGAACTTGAAGAAACAGTATTAGGACAATTAATGCTCGAAGACGATGCTATATCAAAAGTAATTGATGATATTAGTGCAGAAACATTTTACAATAAAAAACATCAAGTTATTTTTGCTGCAATTGCCAAAATTAATGCAAATTTAGAACCGGTAAATATTCAAACTGTAATTGAACAATTACGAAAAGACGAAGAACTTGATGCTGTAGGTGGGCCATATTTTATTGCTCAATTAACACAAAAAGTATCGTCGGCAGCTCATATAGAACATCATGCAAAACTATTAGCACAAAAGTTTATTCAAAGAGAATTAATTCGTGTTTCAGCTCAAATTCAAGAAAAAGCCTTTGATCCAGCTACAGAAATAGACGAATTAGTTGATTTTTCTGAAACTGAAATATTTAAAGTAGCCGAAGGTAATATTAAGAAAGCTGCCGCTCCTATTTCTATAGTCTTAGAAAAGGCACTCGAAAATATTAAATATGCTCAAGAAAATCAAAAACAATATAGTGGTAAACCTTCCGGATTTACAGCTCTTGATGCATTAACATCAGGTTGGCAAAAAGGTAATATGATAGTTATAGCTGCTCGTCCCGCAATGGGAAAAACCGCGTTTGTATTATCTATGCTTCGTAATATGGCAATAGATTTTGGATTACCGGTAGCTATGTTTTCTCTTGAAATGAGTAACGAACAGTTAGTAAATAGAATGATAGTAAGTGAAGCAGAACTTGATCATTACAAAATAAAAAATGGAAAATTATCACAAGAAGATTGGAAAAATATTTACGAAAAAACCAAACGTTTAGCAGCAGCTCCAATATATTTAGATGATACTCCGGCATTATCAATTATGGAATTTAGAGCAAAATGCCGACGACTTCGCGAAAAACATAAAATAGAATGTGTTTTTTTAGATTACTTACAACTTATGACAACAAGTAATCCTGCAAGCAGAGAGCAAGAAGTAAGCATGATTTCTCGTCAAATAAAAGCAGTTGCTATGGAATTAGAAATACCTATTATTGCACTATCACAGCTCAATCGTTCAGTTGAAATGCGTGGAGGCAACAAAAGACCACAATTAAGTGACCTTCGAGAATCTGGTGCAATTGAGCAAGATGCCGATTTAGTTTTATTCATTCACCGACCGGAATATTATAAAATTGATCTAACAGAAGATGGATTAAGTACAAAAGGCTTAGCTGAAATTATAATTGCAAAAAACAGACATGGTGCTGTAGATGATGTTCGATTAGAATTTATTCCTGAACTTACCAAATTTACTGATAGAAACATAATTCCAGAACTGAACGATAACATTATAGATGATATTACAAATATTGAGAAAAGTTTTGATACCAATTTTGAAACAAAAACGTTTGTCTCTAAAATGAATCAAAATCAACCTATAGATATTTCTGGTGATTTTGATACAACTATAGATACTAATATTCCATACTAATTCAATGAAACGAATATTCATAATATCAATTTTTATTTTATGCAAAATATATGCATCGTATGGGTTTGGACTCCTAATTCCAATGGACGACAATCAGAAAAATCATTTAAAAGCTTATGGTATAACATATTGGG
>JAJUFK010000134.1 GCA_029266015.1 Bacteroidota bacterium | reverse complement strand
TTTATCACCATTGCTATCGTTAAAAATAACAATTGTATGTTTAGCCGCTTTTGAATCTTCTACCGAAAACGAAATCTTTTTATTAACTCCTTGCAAAACTCTTGTAAGTTGTTTATATGACAACACATAATAATTATCAGACGTACCTTCGGCAATAGCAGCATACCACGTATCATCTACATATACAAAATGACTGTCATTCCACACAATATTGGCAATAACTGTTTTAGTTTGTTTTTTACAAGAAAAAACTAATGCTATTACAAGAAATGCACACAGATATAAAATATACTTCATACTATATTTATTATATATATTACAAATATACACAAATTATATAAACAAAAAAAAGAGGTTTCAATTAGCTGAAACCTCTTTAAGTACAATTTATTTATGTTACAAATTATTGCAAAAATCCTATTAATACCCCGGCAGCTACGGCAGAACCAATTACTCCCGACACGTTACTTGACATACAGTATTGCAAAACATGATTTGATTTATCATACTTCAATGCAATTTCATTTGCTACACGAGATGACATAGGAACAGCACTTAAACCGGTAGCACCACACAATGGATTTATTTTCTTTTTACTAAATAAGTTAGTTAATTTAACAGCATATATACCACCTGCTACACTAATAGCAAAAGCAAAAAATCCACCTACAATAATCATTAATGTTTGTGGTTTCAAGAAAACCTCAGCAGTCATAGTAGCACCTACTGTTAAACCTAAAAATATAGTAGCAGGATTCATAATAAAATCAGTTGCAGCAACGGTTAAACGTTGAGTATCGGTTCCTATTTCTTTTACTAAATTTCCGAACAACAACATTCCTAATAATGGTGCCGCAGAAGGAACTATGATAATAATAACAGTACCTAACACAATAGGGAAAGCTATTTTAACAGCACGTAAATTTTTTATCTCATGTTTTGACGGATACAATTTATCTTGCTGTTTCATATTTATTTTCAACTCTTTTTCGTTACATGTTAATCGTACAACTAACGGAATAATAACCGGAACAAGAGCCATATATGAATATGCTGCAATAGCAATAGGACCCAATAAATGTGGGGCAAGTTTAATTGTAGTAAAAATTGCTGTAGGACCATCGGCACCACCAATTATAGCAAGCGATGCTGCTTCTTTAGGAGTAAATCCTGCTGCAATAGCAAGAAACAAAACAGTAAATATTCCGATTTGAGCTGCACCTCCAAACAATGATAATCGAAGATTTCGTAACATTGGACCAAAATCAGTCATAGCACCTACCCCCATAAAAATAAGCGGCGGCAATAATCCTGTTTTAATTAACGCATAGTACAAATAGTTCATTATACCATATTTAGACGCTATTTCAAATAGATTCATATACGGGCTGTTATGAGCCATTTCCTCTAACTGCTGAGGGCTCAATGCTCGAATAGAAGCTTCGTCCATAGAAAAAAACACTTGATGTACCCATTGAGAAGGAACTATACCTAACTGCCCCATAGGGAAATTAGCAAGCAATACTCCAAACGAAATTGGAACCAACAACAATGGTTCATATTTCTTAACTATACCCAAATACAACAATGTAAAAGATATAGCAAACATTATTAATGTTTGCGGCTCGGCAATCAAATTATTAATTGCCGTCATTTCATATATTTTTTGTAATATTTCCATACTAATAATTAAAAAAAGTAACCACCGATTTGAATATCGATGGTTACATTACATATACATTATTGAATTTTAAACAATACATCATCTTCATCAACATCGTCGCCGCTATTGTAAACTATTTCAACAATAGTTCCACTTACAGTTGACGATATTGCATTGAACACTTTCATAGCTTCTACGTAGCCAATTATTTGACCTTCTTTTACAACATCACCTACTTTAAGAGCCGTTTCAGATGAATCTTTAGTTTTGAAGAATTTACCACCTATAGGAGATAACACTTCAGAAACCGCAGCCGATGAAGCAACCGGTTTTGGAGCCGGAGCCGAAGATGTGGCAGGAGCAGCAGCCGGAGTATCACCATAACTAACTGTTACTACAAATTGTTCTCCGTTTACGTTCACATTCAATGTTTTAGGTTCAAACGATGCGCCTGCAGAAACAGGAGCAGCAGCAGGAACCGATTTTTTTGCAACTTTTGCTTTTTCCTCAGCCAATTCTTTTTCAAAATCAGCTTTTGCTTTACCTGATTTGTATGCACGATATTGTTCAGGATGCATAGCAAGTTCAAATAACTCTTCATCATCTTGACCAAAATCCCAACCATTGTCTTTCATTTCTTTTTTGAAATCCTCTAATTTATCAGGATACAATGCTTGTGGGTCACCGGTATAGAATTCACGACCTTGTTTTGCTGCAAGTTCTTTAATTTCGGGAGCAACTTCACCCGGTAAACGACCTGCTTTACCCAATATCATATCCCAAATATTATCAGCAATCATAGTCCAACGCTCTTGACCTTTTACTGTTTGCATAATGTTGAACATAGCCAAGTTTTTAACATATTGAGAATATGGAGTTACAAGTGGTGGATACCCTACACGTGGCCATACATAGGCAACTTCATCAAACAATTTAATTAATAAATCGTCGGTTGTAATTTCAGCTTCACCACGTTTTACTAAAGATTTATTAATTGCAGACAAATTGTCTTTTAGGTCGTTCATTAAACTTCCCATCATACCACCCGGTAATCCCGGAGCTATAAGCAATGATTGTAATCTACGATTTGATTCAGGAATAAAATATCCTAAGAAATCATCCATAAATTCTTGAGTAAGAGTACGAGCACGCATATATGCTGCCATATTTATTTCAGGAACTTTAAAACCTGCATCTTTCAACATTTCTTGCACCATAATAACATCGGCATGACCGGTACCCCATGATAAGGGTTCCATACCTACGTCTATAATATCGCATCCGGCTTTACAAACTTCTAATATAGAAGCAGGAGTAAAACCGGGACCTGTTTGTCCGTGATATTGTACAATTATATTTGGATTGTTCTTTTTAATATGAGCAACAATTTTTCCTAATGACACCGGGCGACCAATACCTGCCATATCTTTCAAACAAATTTCGTCAGCACCTGCAGCAATTAACTCATCTGCCAAATTACAGTAATATTCTACCGTATGTACTTTAGAAACAGTAAGCGACAAAGTAGCTTGTGCTATCATGCCTGCTGCTTTAGAATATTTAATAGATGCGATAATATTGCGAGGATCGTTCAAACCACAAAAACAACGGGTAATATCAACACCTTGAGCTTTTTTTACTTTATAAAATAATTTACGAACATCGGCAGGAACAGGACTCATACGTAAACCATTCAATGAACGATCAAGCATATGTGTTTGAATACCTGCTTCGTTGAATGGCTTACACCATTCACGAACTGCTTTATTTGGATTTTCACCAAATAATAAATTAATTTGTTCAAAACCGCCACCGTTAGTTTCAACACGTGCAAAACAACCCATATTAATAATTTCGGGAGCTATACGCACCAACTGATCTACACGCGGCATATACTTTCCGGCACTTTGCCACATGTCTCTGTAAACTAACGAAAATTTAATTTCTTTTCCCATATACATGAATTTAATTAATTTTTTACTTTTTTATGTTTTTATACTTTTTTTACATCTACTACATTACCTCTTCCTCCTGTTACCATAGAAACTGCAGAAACAATTGCAGCCATAGTATTGGCAGGTATTGCTGTTGTAGTTTGCGAAACAGTATTTTTTGTTTTTACAATAACTTCGGCAGGAACATATTTGTTGACAAATCTAATAATCGTATTTCCTACTCCAACAACTAAAAAGAGTGCTACCATTACGGTAAGCATACCTACTACTAATAACAATAATGCTAATTCCATTTATCTCGTTTTTTATGTTTTAAAAATTGGGCGAAAGTTACTCATTAAAATTGAATTATGAAAACGTTATATTAAAATAATGTAAAATTATTAATATCTATATTTAATTTTGATTACAATACTAAAAACATTTATTTAACATTATTGTGTTTTTTATCACACAATAATAATATTTTTGTAAAAAATTAATAGGAATGACCGGAATTTCAATTCAAAACATTACAAAACGATTTTCGCACACAGTAGCACTTAATTCTGTATCGCTCGAAATACCGCAAGGTTCTATATACGGACTATTGGGACCTAATGGTGCAGGAAAAACTACATGTATTAGAATTCTTACACAAATATTACAACCGGATTCCGGCACAATTACACTATATAATAAAAATCTTGAGCCAGATGATATTACAAAATTTGGTTATTTACCCGAAGAACGTGGGTTATACAAACAAATGTATGTAGGCGAACAAATTATGTATTTTGCTTCACTCAAAGGTATGAGTAAAATTGAAGCAAAACAAGAATGTAATTTTTGGCTGCAAAAATTTAATATAGAACAATGGAAACACAAAAAAGCCGGAGAATTATCAAAAGGTATGCAACAAAAAATTCAATTTATTTGTGCTATCATACATAAACCGGAAATACTTATACTTGATGAACCTTTCAGTGGATTTGACCCTATAAACGCCGATATTATTAAACAGGAAATATTACAATTAAAAAAACTAGGAACTACAATTATTTTATCTACACACAACATGAATTCTGTTGAAGAATTGTGTGATTCTATTGCTTTAATTAATGCTTCAGAAAAAATTATTGAAGGCAGTGTATCTGCTATTAAAAAACAATTTGCAAAAAATATATATTCTATTACTTTTAGTGGATATTACGATAAATTTTTAGCTACTCTAACCACATCATACAAGATTTTGGAACAAATTCAAAATAACGGAGAAACTACAATACTAATAGAATTAACCGAAGAAATACCTACTAATAATTTACTTACTCATATCATGACCTGTGGTAATATTATTGATTTTTCACAAATTATTCCCAATATGCATGATATTTTTATTGACGTGGTAAAAAACTCTCAATCAACAAAACTCCATGAATAAAATACGTTTAATATTTATAAGAGAATGCTCTGTACGACTTCGCAAACGGTCATATATACTTATGAGTATATTAGGTCCACTATTATTGGCTGCTATAGTTGTAATACCTCTGTTACTCAAAAAAATTGACAAAAATACGGTTAAACAAGTTGCAATAATTGATGAAACATACATATTGGGAGAAACTATAAAAAACTTTGAAAATTATAGATTTACAATTATTCAAGATACTACCCTAGAAGATTTTAGAAAACATTATAAAGCTTCGGGGTATGATGCTGTGGTGTTTATTCCAAAAAACATTTATAGTTCCAATGCTTGTATTATTTACTCGCATGTATGGATAGATAATGCACTTAAAGCATATATTGGATATGTTCTGCGAAGAGATTTAGAATATATGGCACTTCTTAAAGAAAAAGTTACCATAGAAACTATAAAACGAGTATCAACACCGGTATTTGTAGGTGTTCAAAAATGGACAAAAGAAGGGGAATATATTGACGAAGAAATTTCCATGACAAAAAAATCAAACATAGCTATGATTGCGGCAATAATTATTTATTTGTTTGTATTTATGTACGGTGTTATGGTTTTACGAGGTGTGATAGAAGAAAAAACCGGACGTGTAGTAGAAATTCTCGTATCATCGGTTAAACCCTTTCAGCTTATGGCCGGTAAAATTATTGGTATTGGAACGGTAGGTTTAATACAATTTATTGTATGGATTGTACTTACATTTTCTATTGTATATGGTGCTCAAGTAGTGTTGTTCCCGGAAACGTACACTCCCACCCCATTACCCGAACTTCAAGATTCTCTTGGAAATAATAACCATAGTTTACTTCAATTGCAGTCCGACACAAATGTTGATTATGCCATAAATCTGTTTCAATCCATAGATGGCGTAAATTGGACTATAATGCTAAGTTCGTTTGTGTTTTTCTTTATTTTTGGGTATCTATTATACGCATCATTATTTGCAGCTATAGGAGCATTCATTGATAATGATTCAGAAACACAACAATTTGTAATTCCGGTAACTATTCCACTTATGCTAACATTATTCTTGTTAGGCAACATTGTAGCAAATCCTTCGGGCGATATAGCATTGTGGTTATCATTTATTCCTTTTACTTCGCCCATAGCAATGATGGCTCGATTACCTTTTGGTGTGCCATATTGGCATATATTACTTTCTGCGTGTATTTTAATACTCACATGCCTCATTAGTATTATACTCTCAGCAAAATTATATAGAACCGGAATTTTATTGTATGGTAAAAAAATTAGATTACAAACAATAATCTCAATTCTAATGAAAAACTAATATGCAAAAAATTCTTGTATATTTACTTGTATGTTTCACAACAGCATTATATTCTCAAACATTTACCGGTGGTATATGCGGTGGCATTACTACCAGTCAAATAAACAACGATGATGTAGGTGGTTTCTATAAATTTGGACCTACAGGTGGATTTTTCATTCAAAAAAAACTACAAGAATTTACCGCTTTACAATATGAAATTCGTTATACAGCCAAAGGCTCAAGTGATGGTGCAG
>JAJUFK010000278.1 GCA_029266015.1 Bacteroidota bacterium | reverse complement strand
TTCCACTCTTAGTACCCGAAGCTAACGTAAAATCGGTATCGGCCATAGCTCCTATTGTTATAGTCCTGCCTGCAGTAGCATTACTTACTATATCTGCAGTAATCCAAAAATAATAAGGGCCTCCTACCGGTAAACTTTGCGTTAATCCTGTAAATGAAGTACCACTGGTAATAGTTCCTAACAATGTGCCGGTAGAAAAGGTACTTGACGTACCGGTATAATAGAGTTTATAATTGGTAATATCTGTGGTATAAACCGCATTACCGGTATTACTAAACGATACGGCATTTAAGGTTGCATCTGCTGTAGTAGTAGTTAATGTAAAACTGCGAACAACATTATTTGTTGAACCTTGCGCAATATTTGCTGCAGAAACGGTGTTTGTAGCAAGAGCTACGGCAGGGGTGCCGCATGTGGGGGCGGTGGTTGAATACGTTATTGTTTTTGTTGAAGGATTTATTAAAACATAAAACGTAGAATTATCTCCGCCACCTGCTCGTCCACATAACCCTTGACTCCAACCTACATAATAAAAAGATTCTCCAGTTACAGTCCAAGTTGGTGTCGAAACTCCCGTTCCATTATCATATATATACATATTTTTCCACCAATTCGTATTTGTAGTAAATGAAAATGTATAATTTGAACCACACGTAGTCACAGAAGAAACCGATGTTACTCCTTGATCTGCAGTTACAGTAAATGGCTGTGCGTTTGAAAATAAACTCAAAACCACAACACATGCAACCAAACATATACTCTTAAAAAATACCCCCGTTTTCATATCTCACAAATCTAAAATAAATACTCTCAAATGAAACTGTTTAAAACCCGAATCTATCTCCTTAAAATTCGAGAATTAATTTAATTATGCAATTTACAATATATCAATTCAAAACACAAATTTTTATCATACTATTTTATGAACTTTTACACTATCTTTTGTTAATAATAAATTACCGTTTTACAACAATCTAATTATATCACTCAACAACAAAATAAAATAAAATAAAAGCAAGAATTATAATTAAATTAAAACTTTGATTTATAACAAATGGAAAATAAACACACTATAATCTATTTTTTCAATTATTTTTTTATAATTTTTTTCCACACAATTCTACTCTCTGTAGCAATAGCAAGAGTATAAACTCCTTGGGGAAGGTATTCTAAACTGTATGTTTGCGTGTCTATTTGAGGAATATTGAGTTTTGTTTGTGTAATATCATATAATGTAACCGATTGTACCGACTGTGCATTATCTTGAATTACAATATAATCGGTAGCGGGGTTGGGATACACAAACATATCTATATTTGTATTTGGTATTTCTATTGTCAATATTTCAGAATATTGTGATGTACCGTCATAATCGGTTTGCTTTAATCGAACATACACCATTCCGGTAAATTTTGGTTGCGTACATGCATATTCATATACATGTTCTATATTTGAATTACCTGCACCTTTTACTTTTGTAATTGCGTAATACTGAATTCCATCAATTGAATATTCTAATGTAAAATAATCATTATTTTGTTCACTTTGGGTTACCCATGTAAACTGTACTGTTTGAGGAGTAACAAATGCGGTAAATGATGATAATTGAACCGGAAGTTCATTCTCGCCTCCATTTGTATTGCCAAGAGTAAAATCACTAAAAGATGTAAACGCTTCAGGGGTTGACGTAGAAGTAATTTTCCCAGCAACAGCAGTTGCTCCCGAACCACCAATGTTTATCCAACCGGTTGCTGCCGTACCCTTACAAATGGTAAGATGAGCAGCATCACTTACGCCATCGTTTGAATCATAATATAATGTTATTTGTTGGTTTCCTACTAACCCGGCAGAAGGTACTTGTGTTGACAAATCAGATGTTGCATATCGGTGTATTGTCCAATAACGCATCAAAGAAACATTATCAACAGTAGAAGGCAAAGTCCAATTTTTTGCAGCAGCAGATTCTGCAACTACTTTACTTGCATAGGTATATGAAGTTGCATCAGAATGATTAACGATAAGTTCTACCGGACGCCAATCACCTTGAACTCCAATTGGGAAATACAGTGTACTTGCCCCTGCCGAAGCTTTTTGAATATTTAATTGACCTTGTATAAATGATTGACTATTACCAATTGTAGAAGTTGCCCCTGTAACTAACGTTATAATTTGAGTATTTAAAATTTTACCTGATTGTAAATTTAAAGTACCTCTAATGTTCACAGGAGACTCTACAGCAACTTCACCAAATGAATTATCAACTGTAAGATTATAAAAATCTGTTGCTGAAGTTCCCGATATTGTTTGTTTTACAGAACCCGATATTTCAACAGTACTTTGTGCCGGAACAAATGTTCCGTTATTTACAAAATCTTTTCTAATTACCAAATAAGGTGTTGTAGAACAATTATATAATGAGCCTGCACGTATTTCTAAATTATTATTATTAACCGCTATAGAACCGGCAGAGTGATTTACAGTACTTGGATACGTAGCATCACCTATTAGTAATCCGTTCACATCAATAGCTCCTGCTGATATATTCATAGTTGCATTTAGCAATAACACATTGTTTGAAGCATTATTGAATACTCCTCCTGTTTGAGTATATACAACAGCATATGGCCCAGTACCAATTGATGCTCCACCATTGGCATTAAACGTTCCAAACGACATTGCCATAGTTCCATTTGAAAGTGTTGTAGTCCCTAACACCGTAACCACACCACCTGTTTGCGAATATGAACCTGTATTGGCACCACTACCAATATTTAAAATATCAGTACTAACCGTACCACTACTTACCGTCATTGTCCCATTTTGACCTGCAAAACCAACATGAATTCCTCCACTTACGGTTAAACTTCCTCCATTTACATTAAGCGTACCTCCACTATTTAAAAGAGCAGCATGTGCAATTACTGTATTTCCGTTGGTATTAAAAGAACCGGATGTTCCAAACATAGCCCAAAAATTATCATTAATCTCAACTCTTCCGTTTGCTGAAATATTTCCATTTTGAAGCGTTAAAATACTTAATGCCGATGTTCCAGTTGCAATAGTTTTATTGTTCCCTATCATTTGCACATGTGAGCGAGGAACGGTGTATTCAAATTGACCTTGAATATCTATATTTCCACCTATTTGCAATAATTTACCGCTCGTATCCCAGTTTACATTATGACTCAGTTTTCCACCTGTTTGTACAAGTACATCACTTGAAAAAATATAGTTATCATCAGTTGCTTGCAGTACTAAATTCCCTTGTATAATTTGAACTTGTCCACTTGCCGAAAATGCTCTTGAATTACTTATGACTTGAATGTTTGGAGCAGCTTTGTTTACAATTATATTTCTGAATGCAGTAGCAGAACTGCCGTTAATATATGTAT
>JAJUFK010000152.1 GCA_029266015.1 Bacteroidota bacterium | reverse complement strand
TGAATAAGAATTAGATATTTTCAAGTAACTTTACACTTTTAAAAATCAATATATCAATCAATTACACAAAAACATATAATAAAAAGAATATAAACCGAATTATTCTTAAAACTTTTAATCAAACAATTTTTACCTAAATAGAATTTTAAGAATTAAAAAAATACACGCTAAAAATTCGAAGCACAGGCTTTATTCAAAATCTATCGTTTTCGTATTTTTTGAAACTTCTCTTGATATTTTCACGGCAAATGCCTATTTTTGTAAGGTAAATTTATAATCACAGTTTGCATGCCTTTATTTAATTCTATTATTTCTTGGTTAACAGTAAAGCGATTACAACAAATAAATTGGTATAAACTCTATCCGCAAGAAATTCAAAATGAAGTACTTTTTCAATTAATCAAAGAATGTGAAGAAACAGAATTCGGAATTTTACACTCGTTTCATTCTATTCAAAGTATTCGTGATTTTCAAAAACAAGTACCTATACACGATTACGAATCGCTGAAACCTTATATTGACAGAATACGCGAAGGAGAACAAAATATATTATGGCACTCGCCTATCAAATGGTTTGCAAAAAGTAGTGGCACAACCAACGACAAAAGTAAATTTATACCCGTAAGTAAAGAGGCTTTAGAAAACTGCCACTTTCGAGGTGGTCGCGATACTATTTTATTATACAATCACAATTATCCTGATTCTGAACTATGGAAAGGTAAAAGTTTGGCGTTAGGTGGTAGTCACCAAATCAGCCAAATTTCAATGGATTCCTATTTTGGTGACTTATCTGCAATTCTTATTCAAAATATGCCATTTTGGGCGCAATTTTATCGCACCCCTGATTTATCGGTAGCACTAATGGACGAATGGGAAGAAAAAATACAAAAAATTGCAGAAATTACCAGTGGAGAACGAGTGGTATCATTGGCAGGAGTCCCATCATGGACATTAGTTCTTCTCAAAAAAATGCTTGAAATGTACAACAAAAATAACGTGTTGGAAATTTGGCCAAATTTAGAGCTATTTGTACATGGAGGTGTTAGTTTTACGCCCTATCGAGAACAGTTTAAAGCAATTATTCCTTCTGAAAAAATGCGCTATATGGAAACCTACAATGCGTCAGAAGGTTTTTTTGCAATACAAGATAATCCTGCTACCAATGATATGTTACTCATGCTCGACGTTGGAGTTTTTTATGAATTTATACCACTTGAAAACATAGATTCACCCAATCGTGAAGCATGTATTTTAAGCGATATTGACATAGGCAAACAATATGCTATTGTAATTACAACAAATGCCGGATTATGGCGATATATCATAGGTGATACAATAATTTTTACATCAAAAAATCCATACAAAATAAAAATAACAGGACGTATCAAACATTTTATTAATGCATTTGGAGAAGAACTTATGGTTGATAATGCTGACCATGCTCTTGCAGAAGTATGCAAACGAACCGGAGCAAAAATTCGTGAATATACTGCTGCACCTATATATATGAACGAAAACTCGCAAGGTGGGCATGAATGGCTTATAGAATTTGAACAACAACCACACAACATTCAACAATTTGCCGAATTACTCGACAATCAATTGAAAGCCCTAAATTCTGATTATGAAGCAAAACGCTATAAAGACATGACGTTGCAATTTCCCAAAGTTCATATAGCACCTGACGGCACATTTTATAATTGGCTCAAACAAAAAGGCAAATTAGGCGGACAACATAAAATTCCACGACTGGCAAATAACAGAGAGTATATAGATGATATTCTACAATTAATTAAAAATTGTTAATTGTGTAAGATTGTAATTGAAATTTTGAATTTAGATAAAAATACTGTACATTTCGCATAAAATATAAAACACATGAGTTTTACAAATACTATAGCAATTCTTGGCGGTGGCAATATAGGCATGGCGATAGCGCAAGGCCTTGTAAATTCAGGAGCATACAAGCCTGAAAACATTATAATTACTCGAAAAAAATCCGATTTGCCAAAAAATTGTAACGAAGGTGGATTTGTTTTTCAAGAAAGTAATGCCGACGCTGTATCAAAATCACGTATTGTTGTTATTGCAGTAGTACCTCTTATTACTCTATCAGTTCTTAATGAAATTGCTCCGGCAATTACAACAAATCACTCAATTGTTTCAATTGTTACAGGTGTTACAATAGCAGAAATTTCATCTATCATTAAACAAGATGTGTGCATAGCTCGAGCAATGCCAAATACTGCTATCAAAATTCAAGAATCAATGACGTGTATAGCAGGCAATAAAACAGGCTCAAAGCAATTTGAAGAAATTGTTGATTTATTTAATAAACTTGGTAAAACACTTGTAATTGACGAAGATTTTATACTATCGGCTACTGCTTTAGGGTCATGTGGTATAGCTTTTTTCTTACGTTCAATACGTGCAGCTTCTCAAGGTGGTACACAAATAGGATTCCACGCCGAAGAAGCACAATTAATTGCAGCACAAACAGCAAAAGGCGCTGCGGAATTATTACTGCGTTCACACACACACCCCGAAGACGAGATTGATAAAGTAACAACACCGCGGGGTATTACAATAGCCGGACTCAACGAAATGGAACACAACGGTTTTAGTTCGGCACTTATAAAAGGAATAGTAAAATCATATGATAAAGCTACTCAAAAAAAACAAGATTAATAGTTCTAACAAAAAATAGATAATATGAAAAAAGTACTTATAATTTCAGTTATTGCCGCTCTTTTCACAATAGGGTGTAGTCAAAAAAAATCTCAAATTGGCATAGCTCAATTAGCAGAAAAAGCGCAAGAGTATAAAACTAAAATCGCGAATCTTGAATCTCGACTTAATCCCCAGGATATTGATGCTTTTATGCAAATCAATGACTCTATAACACTTATGCAACAACAAGCAGATAGTGTTTTGGGTGCTCTGTTTGCAACTATTACCGATACAATCGTTTTAGATTTTACTCAAACTAAAAATGATAATCGCATACAAATTCAAAAAGTATGGGTTACCGGAGCTAAATATAACGAGCTTCATATTCAAGCATTGGTTAAAGCTATAGAAAATAGTAGTTTTATGGGACCATATACCAGTGCTACTATGATAGACAACACAGGCAAAAAAATTGAAGTTGGTGGTGGTATTGGTGGAGCTCCAGATACTAAATTAGTTGCCGGCCAAGTATATACATTTACCGGAACTATCGACAATCTACATCTGCTTGCAAATCTCAAACAATTACAGTTTGACGAGGAAATTAAAAAGTGGTAAAGGACAAAATATCTGATTGTCGAAAAGTCGGAAAAGTCTAAAAAGTCTTCAAAAATATTACAATATGTAAGTATAAAATATTGCACGATTACATATCACCCCTTCGGGGGGTTATTTGTATGCTATATATGTTTTCTATAATAATATCAGCCTTTCAGGCTTTAAAAAAATTCTGAATAGGCTATTTTTTACAATCTTGAAAGTTATAATTTTGTTTCAAAAATTAACAAGGCTAAAACCCCGAAGGGGTGATATTATTATAGAATAAAATAAAAAAAACACCACATTATTTTTGAAACATTTCTATTTATTTTTTGAATGCCTGAGCTACATTACAATATACAATTGTTTCGATTTTTCTACATGCAATTTGTATAAATTCCTTACTTTTACTTTTTAATACAATATCTAATTTATTATGCCTAAAATAGCTCTTATTACCGGTGTTACCGGACAAGATGGTGCATATCTCACCGAATTTTTATTAAAAAAAGGATACATTGTTCACGGTATCAAACGTCGTTCGTCGTTGTTCAATACCGATAGAATCGACCATTTGTATCAAGACCCTCATGTAGATAATCGTAATTTGATTCTGCATTATGGCGATTTGACAGATTCTATGAATCTTACTAAAATAATTCAAGAGGTGCAACCCGACGAAATATATAACTTGGCTGCTATGAGCCATGTGAAAGTAAGTTTCGACATGCCCGAATATGTTGCCAATGCCGATGGTATAGGTACATTGCGTATTTTAGAAGCTGTACGGTTGTTGGGATTAACCAAAAAAACACGCATTTATCAAGCATCTTCATCAGAATTGTACGGTTTGGTACAGGAGGTTCCGCAGTCGGAACGCACACCGTTTTACCCACGCAGCCCCTATGCGGTGGCAAAATTATATGCGTACTGGATTACAGTAAATTACCGCGAAGCTTACGGTATGCATGCAAGCAATGGTATTTTGTTTAACCACGAATCGCCCATACGCGGCGAAACATTTGTTACCCGAAAAGTAACACGTGCATTAAGTCGTATAGCTCTTGGTATGCAAGACAAAGTATTTATGGGCAACCTTGCCAGCAAACGCGACTGGGGACATGCTAAAGATTATATTGAAGCTCAATATTTAATCTTGCAACAAGACACGCCCGATGATTATGTAATAGCTACCGGTGTTACCACCACAATCCGCGATTTTATTCGCATGAGTGGCGAAGAGGTAGGTATAGAAATATCATTTGTAGGCGAAGGTGTTGCCGAAAAAGGTATTATAACTGCTGTAGACGAAGCAAAATTCTGTAAAACGGTAGGCGATGCTTTCTTGGAAAATATCGTTCAACGTGCAAAACAAAAGGAACAAATTGTGGGAGTTGACCCGGCATATTTCCGCCCAACCGAGGTGGAATTGCTTATAGGTGACCCAACCAAATCGCAAACAAAACTTGGTTGGAAACCCAAATACGACCTACAAGGATTAGTAGAAGACATGATGAAATCTGATGTGAAATTAATGCAAAAAGATGCTTACTTGCGTGAAGGCGGCTATAGAATCATGAATTATTTTGAATAATACGGGTATACGGTTTATGGTGTACGGTATACGGTGTACGGTGTAGGGATATAGTTTAAAGAAAAAATATGGGTGATTTTACAAAATTGCAAGTTTGGATATTGGCAAAAGAATTAGCAGTTAATATATATTCATTAACTGCGAGCGAGAAATTTTCAAAAGATTATGATATGCGTAATCAATTAAGAAGAGCTGCAGTAAGTGTTCCATCTAATATTGCTGAAGGTGAAGAATCTGGTTACAATCCTCAATCAATTCGTTTTTTTAATATTGCAAAAGGATCTTTAGCTGAATTGCGAACTCAATGTATAATAGCTTTTGAGATAGGCTATTTAAATAGCGATGATTATACATGTATACATGACAAAACTTTAAAAATATCTTCAATGCTCCATAAATTAATTTAATCAAGAAAAACCACTAAACCCTAAACCTTATACCTTAAACCATATACCTTAAACCGTAAACCTTATACCAAAATTAAAAAATGGAAAAACAATCAAAAATATACATCGCCGGACACCTTGGATTAGTAGGGTCGGCTATATGGAAAATCCTACAAAATAAAGGATATACCAATCTTATAGGAAAAAGCATTCAAGAACTTGATTTGATGAACCCGCAGGCGGTGGCTGATTTTTTTGCCGCCGAAAAACCTGAGTATGTGGTACTTGCTGCTGCTAAAGTAGGCGGTATTGTTGCAAACAATACCTATCGGGCTCAGTTTATATACGAAAATTTGATGATTCAAAACAATGTGATTCACAATGCTTATGTGCACGGGGTGAAAAAGTTATTGTTTTTAGGAAGCACCTGTATATACCCTAAAGAAGCTCCCCAGCCAATGTCAGAAGATTTCTTACTAACATCACCACTTGAGTATACTAATGAACCTTATGCAATTGCAAAAATTGCCGGTATTAAAATGTGCGAGAGTTACAATTTACAATATGGCACCAACTTTATTTCGGTAATGCCTACCAACTTGTATGGACCCAACGATAATTTCAATCTTGAAACATCGCATGTATTGCCTGCACTTATTCGCAAAATGTATTTAGGCAAATGCATAGAGACCAACGATTGGAATGCTATTTCTAAAGATCTAAACAAACGTCCTATTGAAGGTATTTCGGGCAAAAACACACAAGAAGAAATTCTTGCAATACTAGAAAAATATGGAATTATAACCCCTAAACCCTATACCTTAAACC
>JAJUFK010000388.1 GCA_029266015.1 Bacteroidota bacterium | reverse complement strand
GACAGAACAAGGACAAGATTATATAGCATCTGCAATATATCGTGCTTTTAAAGATTATAAAGCAGCTATTGAAACAAAATCAAATTTAGGGGTAAAACAAGAAGATGTTACAATAAAACAACCTTCAGAAATTCAAAAACAACAAAATACAACTCAAATTACTGAAACTAAAAAGACAGAAAACACAAACAATGCACAAAATGAATCTATTACCATGTATACCATTCAAGATTCAACGTTGGCTCTTATTAAAACAGAACAAAAACAAGTAAATTATTCACCTACTACAATTATATCTAAACCAGTAGAACAAAAAACTCAGACACAAGTTCAAACAATTCAAAAAAATGAACAATCTACAAAACAAATAGATGGAATAACGTATAGTGTTCAAATAGCTGCGTCAAAACAAAAAATTGAAATAACTCCCGAGAATTTCAAAGGATATACAAATGTTCATAGTATAATTGAAGATGGTTGGTATAAATATTATATAGGAACATATTATTCTTTTAAAGAAATTTCCGTACCTTTCCAACAAATAAAAACAAAGTTTCCGGAAGCTTTTATTGTTGCAAGAAAAGATGGTAAAAAAATTACAATACAAGAAGCAAAAAGTATAACACAATAAAAAATAATACTCGTGGAAAAAGACAAAGCAATTAAAATTGGATTACTCCTTGTTATAATGTTTGGCATATTATATTGGGGATTTAACTTTTTAAAAGGGAAAAATATTTTTACCAAAGAATATACATATTATGCTGTATATGAACGAATAGACGGATTACAAAAAAACAGTTCAATATATTTACGTGGACACAAAGTTGGACAAGTTACCGATATTCAATTTACATCAAAAAATTATGAAAGCATAACACTTACGTTTGCAATAGATAAATCGGTTCAAATACCTGCAAATACTATTGCACGTATATTTAGTTCCGATATTATGGGAACTAAATCAATCGATTTAATTATTCCACACTTTGTTCAATCACAAAATGTAGAGATACTGAAAGATAAATCAATGCTAATACCTGATATTGAAGGAAGTTTAACCGATCAGGTGAGATTAGAAATGGCTCCGCTCAAAAAGCAAATAGAAAAACTTATGGAAAGTACCGGTACTGCGATTGAACAATTAAAATTTGTACTCAATGAAAAAACCGGAGAAAGCTTACGTACTAGTTTTGAAAAAATACAAAATGCTGTTGATGCTATGCAGCATTCAAGTGTTACAATTGATACTATTTTAACAAATGCTAATCAAAATATTCAAAAATTATTAACTAATATAGAATCTATAACCAAAAACATTAGTACAAAAAATAAAGAAATTGACAATATAATCAATAATTTTTCATCAATAAGTGATACTTTGGCTAAAGCTAATATTGCTCAAACCATATATAAAACAGAAAGTGTAATGACAGAATTAAGCGTAATGCTTGATAAGGTAAATAAAGGAGAAGGAACCTTAGGGGCTATTATGCAAAATCAAAATCTTTACAATAATTTAGAATCAACATCAAAACAACTTGATAATTTAATACGCGATATTCAAAAAAATCCGAAACGATATGTATCATTTCCAATAATTAATATCAATAAAAAAGAAAACACAGAACAATAACTTTAATCAAATATTACATACACTTGATTACAAATGTTTTATATGTAAAACATTAATAATCAGTGTATTAAAAAAAATATTTTTTTTTTATTTTTTTTT